>NZ_JBGLYV010000309.1:0-211 GCF_047304225.1 Pseudomonas sp. Pseusp3
GCTTGCTCGCGATGGACGTCAACGATAACGCGGGCTGTCTGAATCCCCGCGGTGTCCCGGCGTTTTTCGCGAGCCAGCTCGCTCCTACAGGGGAACGCGTGCAATTGCGATCAGGCCGGCCGGTAGGCCGCCTCGCTTTTGCTTTGGCTTTTGATCTGCTTGCCCCCTCGAGAGGCTTCGTTCCGGTTCTGCGCAGTGGGCAACCCGGCAT
>NZ_JBGLYV010000310.1:0-206 GCF_047304225.1 Pseudomonas sp. Pseusp3
GAGCTCGCTCCTACAGGCGTTGTGTTTTCAGTGCCGGCGCCGATGCCCCTTGTAGGAGCGAGCTTGCTCGCAAAAAAACCGAGAACGCCGCGGGGCACCTGCCAACCCGCGTTATCGTTAACGACCATCGCGAGCTCGCTCCTACAGGCGTTGTGTTTTCAGTGCCGGCGCCGATGCCCCTTGTAGGAGCGAGCTTGCTCGCGAAA
>NZ_JBGLYV010000311.1:0-204 GCF_047304225.1 Pseudomonas sp. Pseusp3
CGCGGCATCGTTGACGACCATCGCGAGCAAGCTCGCTCCTACAAGGGTTCCAGGGTTACAGGTCGTAGCGCAGAACCCCACCCACCGTGCGCCATGATGTCGCCGCTGCGGTTATTGAATGCCGGTCCAGGCGTTTCGAGCCGTGGAACGCAATACCTGTAGGAGCGAGCTTGCTCGCGATGGACTCAAGAGCGCCGTGTTTAT
>NZ_JBGLYV010000312.1:0-204 GCF_047304225.1 Pseudomonas sp. Pseusp3
CCTGCTGGCTGAACGCGGTGCTCTTGAGTCCATCGCGAGCAGAGCTCGCTCCTACAAATATTGCGCCTGTTGAGCGCTGGTGTAGGAGCGAGCTTGCTCGCGATGGTCGTTAACGATTACGCGTGCTTGCTGGCTGAACGCGGTGCTCTTGAGTCCATCGCGAGCAGAGCTCGCTCCTACAGGTATTGCGCTGATAACGGATTT
>NZ_JBGLYV010000313.1:0-202 GCF_047304225.1 Pseudomonas sp. Pseusp3
TGACCGTGGTGGTCACCGGGGTTTTCACCGGGTTGATCGCTTCGAGGTTGCCGCCGGCCGCATCCTTGATGGATTCGCTGACGGTGGTTGGCCCCTTGTAAACGTCGTTGCCGACAGTGACCGGTAGGCTGCCGGAGCTCTGGCCGACGGCGATGGTGATCACCTTGCCGCTGTCGAGGGTCACGGTGACCGGACCGTTCTG
>NZ_JBGLYV010000314.1:0-201 GCF_047304225.1 Pseudomonas sp. Pseusp3
GCAGCGGACGGGACTCGAACCCGCGACCCCCGGCGTGACAGGCCGGTATTCTAACCGACTGAACTACCGCTGCGCGTCGGTGGAGGCATTTCAGCCTACCTCTTGCTTTCGCAAGTATCTCGGGAGTGGTGGGTGATGACGGGATCGAACCGCCGACATTCTGCTTGTAAGGCAGACGCTCTCCCAGCTGAGCTAATCACC
>NZ_JBGLYV010000031.1:0-67079 GCF_047304225.1 Pseudomonas sp. Pseusp3
GATGTCGACTGACAGTCCGCTTTCGCGAGCAAGCCCGCTCCCACATAGGCCCGCATTCATTTGGTGGATCGGTTTACAGACCTTCCGCCAGCACCTTCGACAGCATGTCCACGAAGAAATCCACGCTCTGGCGCGAAGTGACCATCGGTGGCTTGATCTTGAGGATGTTCAGGTAATCGCCGGTCGGCTGCATGAAGATCCCCAGCTCACGCAAGCGATCGCACAGTGCGGTGGTTTCTTCGGTGGCCGGCTCCAGGGTTTCGCGGTTGCGGATCAGTTCGACACCCAGGTAGAAACCAGAACCATGCACCGCGCCCACTAACGGATGAATATCGATCAACGCTTCGAGGCGCTTCTTGAAGTGCCCGCCAACGACCTGGGCGTTCTCCCAGAGTTTTTCCTCTTCCATCACATCCAGCACGGCCATGCCGACCTGGCAACTGACCGGGCTGCCCCCGGCGGACGAGAAGAAGTAACCCTCGGCCTCCAGCGCCTCGGCGATTTCCCGGCGGGTAATGACCGCGCCCAGCGGCTGGCCGTTACCCATGCCCTTGGCCATGGTGATGATGTCCGGCACCACGCCCTGCTCTTGGAAGCCCCAGAAGAAATCGCCCATGCGCCCGTAGCCGACCTGCACTTCGTCGGCGATGCACACGCCGCCCTGGGCCCGAACCATTGCATAGACCTGCTGCAAATAGCCCGCTGGCAGCGAAATACCGCCGGCATTGCCGTACACCGGTTCGCAGATGAAACCGGCCAGCTGGCGTTTCTGCCCGGCGATTTTCGCCAGGTTGTGTTCGACGCTTCGCACATAATCCGGCGCGCTGTCGGGCCCGCGGAACTCCCCGCGATAGGTGTTTGGCGCGGTCACCGGGTGCACCCAGTCCGGGCGGCTGCTCAAGGCCTTGGGGTTGTCGGCGATCGAGGTCGACACCGAGTCGGCACCCACCGTCCAGCCGTGATAGGCCTCCAGCACGCTGAGCATGTCACGGCCGCCGCTGTAGGCCCACGCCAGGCGAATCGCCAGGTCGTTGGCCTCGCTACCGCTGTTGACCAGGAACACACGGTCCATGCCGTCAGGGGACAGTTTCAGCAAACGTTCGGAAAACTCGGCCACGGCCGCGTAGTTGAAGCGCGAGTTGGTGTTGAGCAACGACCACTGGCGACTGGTAACCGCCGCCATGCGCGGGTGACCGTGGCCCAAGACCGCAACGTTGTTGAGCATGTCGAGGTAGGAACGCCCCTGCATGTCGATCAAATGGTTGCGCCAGCCACGCTCGATGCGCGGCGGGTCGACGTAATAGTGCTTTTGCGTACGGGCGAAACTGGCGTTGCGGCGGGCCAGCAAGGTCGTTCCGTCGAGCTCTGCTTCGGCGTCACAAGCCAGCCCCAGCAGCGCGGCAGGTGATGGGCACAGCGCCTGCCAGGCGGCGGCGCGCGATGGCGTGCAGAACAACGGCGCATCGATCGAGCCGCCACGGCACAACTGCACGATCAACCGCCCGCTGACCGAACCCAGCACCTGGCCTTTGACCAGTGCCGCGCCGCTGTGCAGCGACGGTGTGACGCCCCAAAGCCGTACACTCAAATGCGGGCCGTCCAGTTGCAGCACGCCGGCGGATGGGTGATGCACCACCCCGGCAAATGGCGCTTCGACTGCTGTGCCCTGAGGCACACGCAACTCGACATGCAACGGGCAAGTATCAGGCTCAGTGGCGCTGTCCGGGCGGGTGCGGGACAAGCGGTATTGTCCGTAGCGACTGGCCGCCAGGCCATGTGCCTCGGCCGCTTCATCCAGCAGGCGCTGGTCGACGCCCTCCTGCTCCCAGTTCCCGGCCTCGAAATGCGGGCTGAGCACGCCCAGGTCGATCAAGGCGAACTCACGCCCCACCAGGCTCGGCAACAGCGGCGCGAAGCCTTCACTGCCGATGGCCGGAGGATTCTGGCCGACGGCCGTGAGGATCGCCGCTTCCATCAATGCCAGCGGCACCGACGTGGCCACACGGAAGATTTCCCATTCATGGACCAGGTTATCGCGGCTGTAGGCATTGCCCGGATCGATGCTGACCTGCTGTTCGCCACTGAGCACCAGCACCGCCGCGCGAGCAACAATCAGCGGCCACAGCGCCAGCAGCTCTTCGTGTTGTAACGGATTGACCGCGTGATACGCCTGTACCGCTGGCAAGATGCAGAACGGATCGCCCTCGCCATGATGCAGCAGCGCGGCGCAGGTCACCGACAGATCGGTTATGCGCCAGGTGCGCACCAGGTCGCCGAAATCGATCACGCCTTGCAGCTGCCAGTGGCGTTGCGCATCGCGCTGCCACACCACGTTGTCGTCGGTGATGTCCATGTGAATGGCCTGCACCGGCAGTTTGTCCTCCAGTGGCTGCAAATGCCGCTCGGCTTGCCCGGACGCTTCGACGATCAGTTTGCGCTGGTCTTCATCCTTGATCACCGGCAGCAAATGCGCGATCAGGGCGTGAGCATGGCGGGCGTCCCACTGCAGGGTTCGCACCAGACCCGGATGGTCGAAGTCCGCCAGGGCCAGGTCCATTTCACCGCACAGGCGACCGAAGGCGGACACCACCGTCGGGTTGAAATGACTGAGGCTCGTCAGCGGCTGGCCTTCGATGTAATCGAGCAGGCGAACGTGCACTGCCTGGCCGCCTATGTCCAGAGACAGCAGGTCCGCGCCGTTTTTCGCCGCGATGACACGCGGCACATGGACATCGGGATGCTCGCCCAAGTGCTTGAGGCCGGCATGCTGTGCCTGAAGCTCAAGTACCGAGTAGTCGCCACGGCAGATTTTCAGGACGAAACGTCCCCGCTCGCTGTCGACGCGGTAGTTCAGGTCTTGCTGGCTGCCTAGGGCCTGCAACTTGCCGCTGAGCCCGTAGTGTTCCTCCAGCAGCTCTAGCGCTTGCTCCGCAGACACCTGCGGGCTGGGCAAACTGGCGCGATGAATCAACGTGGCGAGCGACATACAACGACCCCTGAAATTTTATTAGGCGCCTATATCGCCACTGCTCAAGGCGATACGCAACCCCCCCGGGGCCGGTACTCGTCGTTTACAGGGGCTGGAACAGGCCGGCAGTTTTTTACTTGAACACTCGCCCCCGTCGGCGCTTTGCGCAAGAATGGCGGCCATCAAACGCACACTGCTGGAGAACCACCATGAATGTAGTGACCACCGACCTGCCCGGTGTTCTGATCCTCGAACCCAAGGTCTTTGGTGACGAACGTGGTTTCTTCTACGAGAGTTTCAACGCCCGGGCCTTCAAGGAGGCCACCGGACTGGACACTGAATTCGTTCAAGACAATCACTCCCGATCGCAGAAGGGCGTGCTGCGCGGCCTGCATTACCAACTGGAAAATACCCAGGGGAAACTGGTTCGCGTCACGGCAGGTGAAGTGCTGGATGTAGCCGTGGACATCCGTCGCAGCTCCGCGCACTTCGGCAAATGGGTCGCCGTGCGACTGTCCTCCGACAATCATCGTCAGCTCTGGGTCCCGGAAGGTTTCGCCCACGGGTTCGTGGTATTGAGCGAATTTGCCGAGTTCCTTTACAAAACCACCGACTACTACACGCCATCCGCCGAGCGCAGCATTCGCTGGGACGACCCGGACCTGGCCATCGACTGGCAACTGGAGGGCACGCCGCAGCTGTCGGCGAAAGATCAGGCCGGCGTATTGTTCAAGGACGCCGACGTCTTTGCCTGAAAGGCCGGCTGAAGCTCCCCGATCAAGATGCACCTGACCCAAGGTGCGCAAGCCTAGGCATAATGCGCCTGTACCCACAGGCGCATGCTGCTCATGAAACCGACTCTCCCCTCCAGACCCCGTTGGCGCAGCCTGGCCCTGCTGGCACTGTGCCTGGCTCCGTTGCTGTGGCCGCTGGAGCATCTGGCCGAGCGTTATTACCGCAGCGAGCTGGCCAGCCAGAATCGTCAGACCCTCGACCTCTACGTCGCCAACCTGCTGGGTACCCTGCACCGCTATGAAGTGTTGCCGCAGATCCTCGGCGACCTACCGGCCCTGCGCGCCGTTCTCGGTGCGCCGGACGATGGCGTCACCCAAGGCAATGCCAACCGCCTGCTGAAAGACATTGCGACCCAGACCGGCGCCGAAGTCATGTACCTGATGGACGCCACCGGCAAGACCCTGGCCGCCTCCAACTGGGACAAACACGACAGTTTTGTCGGGCGCAATTTTTCCTTCCGGCCGTATTTCAGCGAAGCCATGGCCGGGAAGCTCGGGCGCTTTTTCGGCCTGGGCACGACCTCCGCCAAGCGCGGTTATTTCTTCGCCGCCGGCGTGCGCGATGGCGAAAAAATCGTTGGCGTGCTGGTGGTCAAGGTCGACCTTGACCACACCGAGAGCCTCTGGGGCAAAACCCCGGAACAACTGCTGCTGACCGACCACAACGGCGTGGTCATTCTCACCTCGCGTCCGGAGTGGCGATTCCGCTCGACCCGCCCGTTGAACGAGGAAGAAAGCAAAGCCATCACCGCGATTCAACCCTACCCAACCCGCGATCCAAAACCGCTGAAGCTCAATCCCAATGCCTGGTTGACCCAGACCCAGCAGATCGCCGAAACCGGCTGGAATGTCAGCATCCTCGCCCCGCGTACCCTGATCGACCGCCCGGTGCGCACGGTGGTGGCCATCGGCGGTGCAACACTGCTGGTATTGATGCTGTTGCTCGGCCTGATGATGCAGCGCCGTCGCCATTATCTCGAACGCATTGCCTTCGAAGCCAAGGCCCGCCGCGAACTCGAGGGTCGGGTCGCCGAGCGCACCAGCGATCTCGAAGGCCTGAACCGGCGCCTGAAACAGGAAGTACTGGAGCGCGAACAGGCCCAGCAGGAGCTGGTACGCGCCCAGGATGACCTGGTGCAGGCCGGCAAATTGTCGGCACTGGGCACCATGTCGGCGAGCATCAGCCACGAACTCAATCAGCCGCTGGCAGCGATTCGCAGCTACGCGGAAAACGCCGAAGTATTGCTCGATCACCAGCGCACCGACGATGCCCGCGGCAACCTCAAGCTGATCAGCGAATTGACCGGGCGCATGGCCTCGATCATTGCCCACCTGCGCGCCTTCGCCCGCCGCGACCGCCACGCCCCGGAAAGCGTCGCCCTGCAACCGGCGCTGGATGATGCCCTGGCCTTGCTGGCCAAGCGCCGACGCAGCATGGAGGTCGAACTGATCCGCGACTTGCCCGCCGCCACCCTGTGGGTCGAGGCCGGGGAAACCCGCCTGCGCCAGGTACTCGGTAATCTGCTGGCCAACGCCCTGGATGCCCTGACGGAAAAAGGCCCGCCACGTAAACTCTGGTTGAGTGCCCAATCCACGGCCGATGGCGTCAACCTGTACATTCGCGACAACGGCCCCGGCTTTTGCATGGAAGCCCTTGGGCGCGCCAGCGAGCCGTTCTACACAACCAAGACCCGCACCCAGGGCCTGGGTCTGGGGCTGGCGATTTGCGAAACCCTGATGCGTGCCTTCGGTGGTGAACTGTCGTTCGCCAATCACAAGGAGGGCGGCGCCCTGATTACCCTGAAACTGCGCGCAGGCGCACCGGGCGTGAGCCTGCAACCGTCCGAGGACCGAAGTGCATGACCATCGACAACCGCATTCAGGTCGTGTTGATCGACGACGATCCCCACTTGCGTCAGGCCTTGAGCCAAACGCTGGATCTGGCCGGCCTGAAAATCCTGCCGCTGGCCGAAGCCAAGGGTCTGGCCGCGCAACTGGAGCGCGACTGGCCGGGCGTGGTGGTCAGTGACATCCGCATGCCCGGCATGGACGGTCTGGAGCTGCTGACCGAACTGCATGCCCAGGACCCTGAACTGCCGGTGCTGTTGATCACCGGCCACGGCGATGTGCCACTAGCCGTGCAGGCCATGCGCGCCGGAGCCTATGACTTTCTGGAAAAACCCTTCGCCAGCGACGCCCTGCTCGACAGCGTGCGCCGCGCGTTGGCCCTGCGCCGGCTGGTGCTGGATAACCGCAGCCTGCGGCTGGCCTTGAGCGACCGCAATGAGCTAAGCGCCCGCCTGGTTGGCCACTCCCCTTCGATGCTGCGCCTGCGCGAGCAGATCGGCGCCCTGGCCGCGACCAGGGCCGATGTGCTGATCCTCGGCGAAACCGGCGCTGGCAAAGAAGTCGTGGCCCGGGCGCTGCACGACTTATCGAACCGTCGCAACGGACCGTTCGTGGCGATCAACGCCGGTGCCCTGGCCGAATCAGTGGTCGAAAGCGAGCTGTTCGGCCACGAGCCCGGCGCCTTCACCGGTGCGCAGAAACGCCGCATCGGCAAGTTCGAATTCGCCAACGGCGGCACATTGTTCCTCGATGAAATCGAAAGCATGAGCCTGGATGTGCAGGTCAAATTGCTGCGCTTGCTGCAAGAGCGGGTGGTCGAGCGCCTGGGCGGCAATCAACTGATCCCGCTGGACATCCGCATCATCGCCGCCACCAAGGAAGACCTGCGCCAGGCGGCGGATCAAGGACGTTTCCGTGCCGACTTGTATTACCGCCTGAACGTCGCGCCATTGCGGATTCCACCGCTGCGCGAACGGGGCGAAGATGCCCTGATGCTGTTCCAGCATTTTGCCGATGAAGCCAGTACCCGCCACGGCTTGCCGCCCCATGAACTGCAACCGGGGCAACGAGCCTTGCTGCTGCGCCATACCTGGCCCGGCAACGTGCGCGAGCTGCAAAATGCGGCCGAACGTTTTGCCCTCGGGCTGGAACTGGCCCTCGACAACAGCACGCCGGATGGCAGCGCTGGCAATAGGGTCGAAGTCGTCAGCGGCGGTTTGAGCGAGCAAGTGGAGAACTTCGAAAAAACCCTCATTGCCGCCGAACTGGCACGCCCGCACAGCTCCGTGCGCAGCGTCGCCGAAGCCCTCGGCGTTCCGCGCAAGACCCTGCACGACAAACTGCGCAAACACGGTTTGAGCTTCTCGGACAGTGGCGCCTCGGCCCACCCTGACGACCTCGACTGAGCTAGCGTCCAATCATCCACTTCAAGCAAGAGGCCCCTGAATGAGCCGCGACAGTCGCCAACTGGAATCAGTCCTCCATCACGACATTCCCCTCACCCGGGACATGGGCCTCAAAGTGCTCGACTGGCATGACCAGCAACTGCGCCTGCACTTGCCGCTGGAAGCCAACGTCAATCACAAGAGCACCATGTTCGGCGGCAGCCTGTATTGCGGCGCGGTCCTGGCCGGCTGGGGCTGGCTGCATTTGCGCCTCAAGGAAGAAGGCATTACCGACGGGCACATCGTGATTCAGGAAGGACAGATCAGTTACCCGCTGCCGGTAACGGGCGATGCCAACGCCATTTGCCAGGCGCCGGACCCAGTGATCTGGAAGAAATTCCTGACCACGTTCCAGCGCTACAGCCGAGCGCGGTTGACGCTGCATACGCGGGTCGTCAATGAAGGCCGTGATGAGGATGCGGTGAGGTTTGTCGGGCAGTATGTGTTGCACCGTTAAGCGCCACTACCTCTGTAGGAGCCGGCTTGCCGGCGATTGATGTAACGCGGTGTGCCTGACACACCGCTTCGCCGGCAAGCCAGCTCCTACAGGGTGGCGAGCGCCAGCAGCTTCTCCCGCCACGCCGCCTTCGCCGGCAATGCCAGAAAGAATGGGTTCAACAGCGATTCCCGCGCCGGATAGCTGAACGGCTCGCCGTTCAACTCCAGCACCTCGCCGCCGGCGCCTTCCAGCACGCCTTGCGCTGCCGCCGTGTCCCACTGCGAGGTCGGTGCCAGGCGCGGATAACAATCCGCCGCCCCTTCGGCCAGCAGGCAAAACTTCAGCGAACTGCCGATATTGGTCAGTTGCAGCTCGCCAAGGCTGGCGCTCAACCCGGCCAGCAAACGCTCCTGCTCCGGGCTCGAATGGCGACGGCTGGCCACCACGGTGAACGACTCGCCAGGCGCTAACGCATCACGTACCTGAATCGCCACAGGCGTACCACCTTTATCGCCGCGCCAGGCACCGAGGCCGGCGCCGCCGACATAGAAACGGCCGTTGGTCGGCATCGACACGACACCGAACACCACTCGACCGTTTTCGATCAGGGCGATGTTGACGGTGAACTCTTCGCTGCCGCTGATGAATTCCTTGGTGCCATCCAGCGGATCGACCAGCCACCAGCGCTGCCAGCCAGCGCGAACGCCTTGGGGAATGTTGGCGTCCTCTTCGGAGAGCACCGGAATGCTTGGATCGAGTGCCGTCAGCCCGGCCAGAATCAGGTGGTGCGCGGCCAGGTCAGCAGCGGTCACCGGCGAATCATCAGCCTTCGCCGTAACGGCCGTACCTGTGCGCCAGAACGGCAGGATCGCTTCACCAGCCTGCAAGGCCAGCTCGATGACCGGTGCCATCAACGGATGCGGAAAATTCATGGCTGGAACGCTCCGCGCTGAGTCAACAGGTCTCGGGCCAGATACAGCGCCGCCAAGGCACGGCCTTCGGTAAATTGCGGATTTTGCGCCAGCGCCGAGAGTTCACGCAGATTGACCTTGTCCACCCGCATCGGCTCGGGCTCGTCGCCCTCCAGGCGCTCTTCGTAGAGGTCAGTGGCCAGCACCACCTGAATCTTCTGGCTCATGTAACCGGGGGACAGCGACAACTCGGTCAGGTGCTCCAGCTGTCGCGCGCCGAACCCGGCCTCTTCCTTGAGTTCACGCTCGGCTGCCGCCAACACGTCTTCACCCGGCTCGATCAACCCCTTGGGCAATGACATTTCGTATTCATCCGTGCCGCCGCAATACTCCTCGACCAGCACCGCATGCTCGGCATCGAGCATCGCCACGATCATCACTGCGCCGTACCCGGCCCCTTTGCCAACCAGGCGCTCATAGGTGCGCTCCACGCCATTGGCAAAGCGCAACTTCAGCTCCTCCACGCAGAACAATCGACTGGTGGCGACAATTTCGCGGGCGAGTATGGTGGGTTTCTGGCGCATGCAAAGCTCCTTGGCGTGAACGCGCTACTATAACGCGGCTTTCCCGATTGTTTACGCCAGAAATCTTTCTACTGCCCGAGACGCTGCCATGCCTTCATTACCCTGGTCCGACATCGATACCGTTCTGCTGGACATGGACGGCACGCTGCTGGATCTGCACTTCGACAATCATTTCTGGATGGAGCACCTGCCCCAGCGTTACGCCGAACTGCACGGGGTCAGCCGGACCATGGCCGAGATGGAATTGCAGCCGTTGTTCGAGCGCAATGCCGGCCAGTTGCAGTGGTACTGCCTGGACTTCTGGAGCGCCGAACTGAAGCTGTCGGTGCGCAACCTGAAACTGGAAACCGCGCATCTGATCGCCCTGCGCCCGGATGCCGACACCTTTCTGGCGGCGATCAAACGGGCCGGCAAGCGCGTGGTGCTGATCACCAATGCCCATCGGGATGCGCTGTCGTTGAAGCTGGAAAAAGTCGAACTGGCGCCCTACTTCGAGCGCTTGATCAGTTCCCATGACTACGGCTTCCCCAAGGAAAACCCGCAGTTCTGGGATGCGCTGCAAGCTGACATCGATTTCGATCCGGCGCGCAGCCTGTTCATCGACGACACCTTGCCGATCCTGCGCAGCGCACGGGATTTTGGCGTGGCGCACTTGCTGGCGGTGCGCGAACCAGACAGCCGCAAAGGGCCGAAGGATACGGCGGAGTTTGCAGCGGTTGAGGATTATCGGGATTTGATTGCAGGACTTTGATACCGAGGCGCCTGCTTCGCGGGCAAGCCCGCTCCCACATTTGATCTCCAGTGAACACAAAAATTGTGTGCGATGAAGATCAAATGTGGGAGCGGGCTTGCTCGCGAAAGCCATCACACGGTGTCACAGGCTACTCGGGAATCCGCAACGACTGCCCCGGATAGATCTTGTCCGGGTGCGACAGCATCGGTTTGTTGGCTTCGAAAATCTTGTTGTATTTGTTCGCGTCGCCATACACACGCTTGGAAATCGCGCTGAGGGTGTCGCCCTTTACCACCGTGACGAATACCGCGGCCTTCACTAGCGGCCCGGTCACGGTAATCTGATCATCCACGTTGCCAATCCCGGCGATATTGCCCACCGCCAGCAGGATCTTTTCCTTTTCTTCCTGGCTCGCCACTTCACCAGTCACCGTAACCTTGTCGCCATCGACCGTCGCCTGCACATTCGGATTACCCAGGCCGACTTTGCTGATGTGTTCTTTCAACTGCTCACTGGCATTGGCATTGCCCGGCGTCAGCAGATCCAGCAGTTTTTCGCCTGCTTCCTTCACAAAGCTCAAAAGACTCATGGTGCACTCTCCTTGGGTTTGCGGTTCCAGACGCAGAAGCCTAGACCACGGCCATCGCTTGCGAATCCAACCCGACCAATGACCCCGCTTGCGATAGAATCGGCCCCTTCCCGCGCCCAGGAGCGAAGATGGACATCAAGCAGCTGAAATTCCTCATCGCGCTCGACGAAACCCGCCATTTCGGCCAGGCCGCCGTGCGCTGCCACATCACCCAGCCGACCCTGTCCATGCGCCTGCGCAGCCTCGAAGAAGAACTCGATCTGCCGCTGGTCAATCGCGGCCAGCGCTTCGAGGGCTTCACCGCGCCGGGCGAGCGGGTATTAGCCTGGGCACGCACGGTGCTGGCAGCCTATGACGGTTTGTACGCCGAAGCGGCCGCCTGTCGTGGCAACCTGGTCGGCACCTTGCGCCTGGGCATGGTGCCGCTGTCGAGCTTCGATCCGCTGCCGCTGCTGCAACGCCTGCATGCCGAGCACCCGAACCTGCGTTTCGAACTCTCGGCACTGAGTTCCGAGCAGATCCTCGAACAACTGGCGAACAATCGCCTGGACCTCGGCGTTTCCTATCTGGAACGCCTCGACGCCGAACATTTCGACTCCCTGGCCTTCAGCGAAACCCGCATGGGGCTGCTCTACGACCAACGCTTCTTCACCTTTGGCGAGGCGCCGCTGAGTTGGGAATCATTGATCGAACTGCCACTGGGCATGCTCACCAGCGGCATGCACTTTCGCCAATCCATCGACCATAACTTCCACAGCCGCGGCCTCACCCCACAACCGTTGCTGCAGACCGACGCCGTTCATCAACTGCTGCAAGCTGTGCACGGCGGCCTGTGTTGCGCCGTGATGCCATTGGACGGTGGCCTCGAAGGGCTGGCCGAACACTTGCGCCTGCAACCGATCGAGAACGCCCAGACCCTTGGCCGCCTGGGGCTGATCATGCGGCGCAGTGCACCACGCTCGGCCCTGGCGGAGGCCTGTTTCGCGATCTATCGGCAATCGCAGACGAACTCTTGATCGACGGTATCTATCGGTAGATCAGTAATAGCGATTAGACGTGACAAGTTGCCGCGCCTAGTCTTAAAGCTGATCAATCCGTCGGTGATGCCATGAACGCCAAGCGCCCAGCCTGCGCGGCGCCTGCCCTCGAAACGCCCGCGCCCGCCGCAAGCCAGACGTATAGCTACAGTAACCTTGAATACTCGGAATCGGCCAGCACCGCACTGGCCGAGGAAGTCGCGTTGGCGATTGCCTACAACGGCATCAGCCAGGCAGTCATGCTGGTGACGCCAACGGACCTCGAAGACTTCATCGTCGGTTTCAGCCTGGGCAGCGGCATCATCATCGACGCCACTGATATTTATGACCTGCAACTCAGCGGCTCAGGGTCAGCGCAATACGCGCAAGTGACCATCGCCAACCGCGCCTTCTGGAACCTCAAGCAACAGCGTCGGCAACTGGCCGGCACCAGTGGTTGCGGGCTGTGCGGCGTGGAAGCGGTCGAGCAGGCATTGCCGGACCTTCAGGTATTGCCCGGCGCCCCGCTGCCACCGGCCGAATGGCTCGATGGCCTGCGCCAGCGCATCGGCGCCTTCCAGCCTTTGGGCCAGCATTGCGGCGCAGTGCACGCGGCTGTGTTCATGAACGGTCAAGGCGAGTTGCTGCTGGGGCGTGAAGACATCGGCCGGCACAACGCCCTCGACAAACTGATCGGCGGGCTGATCCGGCAAAAAATTCCGACCGCTGGCGGACTGGTGATTGTCACCAGTCGTTGCAGCCTCGAATTGATCCAGAAGGTCTTGCGCGCCGGCATCCAGACCCTGGTCAGCCTGTCGTCGCCCACCGGCCTTGCCGTGCAATGGGCCCGCCGCCACAACCTCAACCTCATCCATTTGCCACAGAAGAATGCACCGCGGGTGTACAGCCCAACGTCGGAGAATCAAGCGTGAGTCAACACCGTCAAGCCGACCAGACACCTGTCCCTCGCTACAAGCCCTACAAAGGCCCGGCCGGTGGCTGGGGCGCACTGATCAGTGTCGCCCAGGCCTGGTTGACCAGCGACAACGCACTGAAAAACCTGCGCATGATGCTCAAGACCAACAAGAGCGGCGGCTTCGACTGTCCCGGTTGCGCCTGGGGTGATTCTCAGGAAGGCGGCATGGTGATGTTCTGCGAGAACGGCGCCAAGGCGGTGAACTGGGAAGCGACCAAACGCCGGGTTGATGCCAGATTCTTCGCCAGGCACAGCGTCACTTCGCTGCTGGAGCAAAGCGACTACTGGCTCGAATATCAGGGCCGCCTGACCGAGCCGATGAGGTACGACGCCGAAACCGACCGCTACAAGCCGATCAGTTGGGACGACGCATTCGCGCTGGTCGCCAAACACCTGAACAGCTTGTCGAGCCCGGATCAGGCCGAGTTCTACACCTCGGGCCGCGCCAGCAACGAAGCAGCCTATCTCTATCAACTGTTCGTGCGCGCCTATGGCACCAACAATTTCCCTGACTGCTCGAACATGTGTCACGAGGCCAGCGGTGTCGCCTTGTCGCAAAGCGTCGGAGTCGGCAAAGGCACCGTGACCTTCGACGACTTCGAACACGCCGATGCGATTTTCGTCTGGGGCCAGAACCCCGGCACCAACCACCCGCGGATGCTCGAACCACTGCGCGAAGCGGTGAAGCGCGGCGCTCAGGTGGTGTGCATCAATCCGCTCAAGGAACGTGGCCTGGAGCGTTTCCAGCACCCGCAGCACGCGTTCGAAATGCTCACCAACGGCGACAAGCCAACCAACACCGCGTTCTTCCGCCCGGCCCTGGGCGGCGACATGGCGATCATGCGCGGCATGGCGAAATTCCTCCTGCTGTGGGAACGCGATGCGCAGCACAGCGGCGCACCGGCGGTGTTCGACCACGACTTCCTCAATGAACACAGCGCCAATGTGCTGGAGTACCTGGCGGCCATCGACGAAACACCGTGGGAGCAGATCGTCGAGCAGTCGGGCCTGACGCTGGTAGAGATCGAACAAGCGGCGCGCATGTACGCCAAGAGCAAGAGCGTCATCATGTGCTGGGCCATGGGCATCACCCAGCATCGCCATTCGGTGGCGACCATCCAGGAAATCGCCAACCTGATGATGCTGCGCGGCAACATCGGCCGGCCGGGAGCCGGTCTGTGCCCGGTACGCGGCCACAGCAACGTGCAGGGCGACCGGACCATGGGCATCAACGAACGGCCGCCAGTGGCATTCCTCGATGCCCTGGAGCGTCGCTTCCAGTTCAAGGTGCCACGCCACAACGGCCACAACGTGGTCGAGGCGATTCATGCGATGGCTGAAGGCCGGGCGAAAGTCTTCATCGGTCTGGGCGGCAATTTCGCCCAGGCCACGCCGGACAGCCCGCGCACCTTCCAGGCCCTGCAAAACTGCGACCTGACCGTGCAGATCAGCACCAAGCTCAACCGCAGCCATTTGACCCACGGCAAGGACGCACTGATCCTGCCGTGCCTGGGCCGCACCGACATCGATATCCAGACCGAAGGCCCGCAAGCGGTGACCGTCGAAGATTCGTTCAGCATGGTCCACGCCTCCAATGGTCAGTTGCAGGCACTGTCGAACCAGATGCGCTCGGAACCGGCGATCCTGGCCGGCATCGCTGCCGCGACCCTGGGCAACCACCCGGTGGACTGGAACTGGCTGGTGGCGGACTACAGCCGCATCCGCGACCTGATTGCCGAGACCATTCCAGGCTTCAAGGATTTCAATGAGAAAGTCAGGAATCCGGGTGGTTTCTACCTGGGCAGTAGCGCCGGCGCACGCAAGTGGAACACCGCTTCAGGCCGGGCCAATTTCCGCCCGAACTTGCTGCCCAAAGACCTGGTGCACGAACGCACCCGCGCCACCGGTGTGCTGCCGGATCTGATCATGCAATCGATGCGCTCCCACGATCAGTACAACACCACCATCTATGGTCTCAACGATCGCTATCGTGGGGTCAAAGGTCAGCGCGATGTGCTTTTCGTCAACGAAGCCGACATCATCCGCCTGGGCTTCAAGCCGGGGCAGAAGGCAGACATCGTATCGCTCTGGGACGATGGCGTTGAACGTCGGGTAAAAGGCTTCACGCTGCTGGCGTTTGATATCCCGGCCGGGCAAGCGGCGGCCTACTATCCGGAAGTGAACCCGCTGGTGCCACTGGAAAGCATCGGCGATGGCAGCCATACGCCGACATCGAAGTTCGTGGCGATCCGGTTGGAAGCGGCGAGCGAGACTGGACTGATCATGGCCAGGTCGGCGTAACACGTCGTTTGATCTGGCCTCTTCGCGAGCAAGCCCGCTCCCACATTGGAATGCGTTCCCCTGTGGGAGCGGGCTTGCTCGCGAATACGGTAGATCAAACAACAAACATTCCAGATTCAGTACTTTCCTTTCGCCCACAAAAAAGGCCGCTTTCTCATGAAAACGGCCTTTGCGAAGTAATAAAAGACCGGCAAAAAAACGTTAAGTTCCACCCAAAAAACAGTAACTTGCAATATTGTATACAGGTCGTGTTATTCGTCGGATTTCGATTGTCACGCCCATTCCAGAGCCTCAGGATCGCGCCGTCATCCCCTAGAGGTTCCTCCATGAAGTTCTCCTCGATTCTCTTGTTGTCCCTTGGCCTGGTCAGCGGTATCGCGTCTGCTGGCGGCACCACCGAAGCCGGTGTAGGCGGCGCATTGGGCGGGGTTCTAGGCTCGGTCGTCGGCCAGTCGTTAGGCGGCAGTACAGGTTCCACCATCGGCGCGGCCCTGGGTGGCGCGGGTGGTAGCGCCGTCGGCGCAAACAAACACAGCCGTGGCGAAGCAGCCATTGGCGGTGCGTTGGGTGCTGCAGGCGGTAACGTGGTCGGCCGCAGCATGGGCGGCACCACCGGCAGCCTGATCGGCGCCGCAGCAGGCGGCGGCGTCGGTGGCGCGCTGGGTAACCACATGGGCAAAGAGTACGATGATGAGGACGGCGATCGTCGTTACTATCGCGGCCATGACGATCGTCGTTACTACCGTGACGACCATCCAGGCCGCGGCCATGCCTATGGCCATCGCAAGCACCACCACAGGTACTACCGCGACTAAGGCCTCGAGCGCCTCGCCGGTGAGTACAACAAAAATCGCAGCCCAAGGGCTGCGATTTTTTTTGCCCTATTCAACCACCAGACGCTCCAGCGCCCCACGCAACCCTGAAGGAATCGCTACGGGTTGATTCGACGCGCGATCGACAAACACATGCACGAAGCGCCCCGCCGCACAGGCTTCGTCTTCCCCTTGCTTGAACACCGCCAGTTCGTATTGCACCGAGCTGTTGCCCAGCTTGCCCACCCGCAGACCGATCTCGATGCGGTCCGGGAAGGCAATGGAAGCGAAGTAATCACAGGCCGAGCTCACCACGAACCCCACCACCTCGCCGTCATGGATGTTCAGGCCACCGACTTCGATCAGGTAGGTGTTCACCGCCGTATCGAAGAAGCTGTAATAGGTGACGTTGTTGACGTGACCGTAGGCGTCATTGTCGTGCCAGCGGGTGGTGATGGGCTGGAAGTGCGGGTAGTCGGTGCGCTGGGGCATTAACGTTGATTCCTGAGTGGGTTCGCCAGTCTAAGGCGAAAACCGCGTTGCATTCATCGCGAGCAAGCTCGCTCCTACAAGCGCCACATCAATCACTTGTCAGCAAAGCCCTTGCCGGCCGCCGCCAACTCCCCGATCAACCGCGCCGGCTGCCAGTGATCGCCCTGACGCGTTTCAAGGTCCATCAAGCGCCGGTGAATGTCCGCCAACCCTTGCTGGTCGGCCCAGGCCATCGGCCCACCCTTGTCCGCCGGGAAACCGTAGCCATTGAGGTAAACCAGATCAATGTCATGAGCTGACCCGGCAATGCCTTCCTGCAGGATCTTCGCGCCTTCATTGACCAGTGCCAGCAAGCAGCGCTCGAGAATTTCCTCCGGGCCGATCACGCGACGGTGGAACCCCAACCTTTCGCTGACTTCCAGCACCAGCGCATCGACCTGTGGATCATGTTCGGCCTGGCGACTGCCCGGCTCATAGTGGTAATAGCCATTACCGCTCTTCTGACCAAAGCGCCCCATCTCGCACAGTCGGTTATCTACTTGAACCTCCGGCGCGTCCTGCCCGACACCGGACAGTTGTCGGGCGCGCCACTGCAGGTCGACGCCAACCACGTCGAACATGCGGAACGGCCCCATGGCGAAACCGAACCCTTGCAGCGCTGCGTCCACCTGATAGGGATAAGCGCCTTCCAGCAGCATTTTTCGCGCTTCGAGCACATAGGTATTGAGCATGCGGTTGCCGATGAAACCGTCGCAATTGCCCGCCACCACACTGACCTTGCCCATGCGCTGGCCGAGCGCCAGCGCCGCGTCGAGCACTGCCGGCGCCGTCCGTGCACCGCGAACGATTTCCAGCAGTTTCATGATGTGTGCCGGGCTGAAGAAATGCAGGCCCAGCACTTGCTGCGGCCGGCGTGTAGCCGCCGCGATAGCGTCGATGTCCAGCGCCGAAGTATTGCTCGCCAGGATCGCTTCAGGTTTGAGCAGGCCATCGAGCTCGCGGAAAATTTTCCGTTTGAGCTCAAGGTTTTCGTACACCGCTTCAATGACCAGGTCGACATCGCGGATGGCCAGATAATCATCTGCCGCCGTTATGCGCGCGACACAGGCATCGGCTTCGCCCTTATCAATCCGGCCCTGGCGCACGTTGTGAGCGTAGGTGTCCGCCACGCTGGCCAGCGCTTGCTCCAGCATTTGCGGATTGTTGTCGACCCACTGCACAGCCACTCCGGCGTTGGCCAGGCACATGACAATGCCACGGCCCATGGTGCCCGCGCCGATGACGGCGGCACGCTGAATGTTCGACGGTGTCTGGCTCATGTTTTGTTCTCTTGTTGGCGATCCGAAGACAGCCATCACCATAGTCAGCCACCGGGCTTTTTTGAAATTTATTCCTGTGATGGGCAACATTCAGCGGATGGATGTGCCCAGTCAGACACTGAAATCCCTGTGGGAGCGGGCTTGCTCGCGAAGGCGACTCATCAATTGGCAGTGATGGTGACTGACCCACCGCTTTCGCGAGCAAGCCCGCTCCCACAAGGACCACAGCTCAGCCTGCGAGATGCCGCTCAACCCACTCGCGCACCTCGGCGTACGGGTAATCCTCCAACGCCGCAAACCCGGTAACCGCCCGCACCTTGAGCCTGGTGAACAGCGGCACACTGATCCCGCACAGAAACCGTGTCACGCGCTCAGCCGATGGCAGGTTGCCCGTGTGCTGCTCGTGCCTGTGGATAAAACCGCCACACAGCGCCTCGAAATTTTTATCCACAAGCGCCGGCAATTCCGGTGGTGCCGGTAGCCGCGCCACTTGCCCATGACACACCGAACAATGACCACATTGCTGCGGGGCATTGTGATCGCCGAAATACTCTGCCAGGCGATAACCCAGGCATTGGTCGGTGGCGAACAGATCCAGCATGGCGTGAATACGCGCGATCTCGGTGTGCTCATGCCGAGTGAAACAGCCATGCAGTTCCTCGCTCAACGCGACGCTGTCGAGCCCGCTTTGCAGCACGCTGTAGACCTCGGTCATCTGTTTGCTTTCGAGTTCCACCCAGCCCTTCTCCTGGAAGTAATCCAGCGCCTTGACCACCCGAGTGCGCTCGGCCTGATACTGCTCGTACAACGCCTCGAAATTCACCGTTGCCCAGGTCCGGGCGCGGCTGGAGGTCTGGATGATCGCCGCGACAAAATCCCTGCGCTCGCCTTCGAAATGCGCCAATAGCGCCTCCGGCTCCTGCACATACTTGAAACGGTACTCGGCGTAGTACGCGTAGCGCGGGGCGATCAACCCGCGCAACTCGAGCTGCACCAGCAAGGTCTTGAGCGGCAATTGACGAATATTGCTCTGATCGGCCAACGGCCCCAGCAGAAACTCCCACTGCCCTTCGGGGGCTGCGGTATGCATCTCGTCAAGCACGCAACGGATGCCATCCAGCTCGGGCGTGTCGCCGTAGACGAAGTTCTCCAGCACGTTGAGGCTGTCGCGGTTGGCCAACACCAGGCAGTCCGACGGCTGCCCGTCACGCCCGGCGCGGCCGATTTCCTGGCTGTAGTTTTCAATGGATTTTGGCAGGTCGAAATGCACCACGTTGCGGATGTCACTCTTGTCGATGCCCATGCCGAAAGCGATGGTCGCGACGATGCAATTGGACTGCCCGCCCATGAAGCGACGCTGGATCGCTTCCCGTTGATCATGGGGCAACCCGGCGTGATAGGCCTCGGCCTGAATGCCGTTGCGGTTCAGGTGTTCGGCGATGTGCTCGGCGGTTTTCTGCAGGGTGACGTAGACGATGCTCGGTTGACCCGGGCGCTGGCTCATCCACTCGACCAGGCGTCTGCGCTTGTCCGCTCCGCGAACCGGCTCCACCAGCAAATTCAGGTTCGGCCGATAGAAACCGGTGGTCACTACATCCTCGGCGGCGATGGCGAACTTCACCTGCATGTCGGTGATGACCTTGGGCGTCGCCGTCGCGGTCAGCAGCAGCACCTGAGGGATATTGAACTGGCGTTGATAGTCGGGAAGCTTGAGGTAGTCCGGGCGGAAGTTATGCCCCCATTCGGAGATGCAGTGCGCTTCGTCCACCACCAGCAGCGAGATCGGCACTTGCTGCAGGAAATGGCGAAAACGCTCGTTCTTCAAGCGTTCCACCGAGATCATCAGAATCTTCAACTCGCCGGACCTGGCACGGGCCATGACATCGCTGGCGTCATCGCGGCTCTGGGCCGAATCGATACTGCCCGCCGAAATGCCATGGCGTTGCAGGAACGCCAGTTGATCCTGCATCAACGCCAGCAACGGTGAGACCACCAGCGTCAAGTGCGGCAGCAACACCGCCGGCAATTGGTAGCAAAGGGATTTGCCGGAACCGGTGGGGAAAATCGCCGCCGCCGAACGCCCGGCCAGCACGGCACTGACAGCCGACTCCTGACCGGGTCGGAACTGTGGATAACCGAAAACCTGTTCCAGGGTGTTGTGCATAAGCTGTCACTCCGTTGACCGCCGCAGTGCCAAAAGCCGGGCCGGCGATCGCAGCGAGTCGAGAAAAGGTTGAGGGCGAAAACGATAAGGGATGATACAGCGTCCCAACCCACCGATTCCTGGCCACAGGTTGAAACACTGGAGGCACTTTGCCCACTGACCTCAGCCTTCCGTCAGCCGGTATGGTTTACCTCCATCAACCTCCGCTAGGTGTCCATCATGCAGGAAGCGTGAGATACGCGGATCTTTTTCAAGGAACGATCATGTCCCAAAAACACTTTTTTCCGCTTGCCTGCGCGCTCGCACTACCCCTTCTGTTGAGCGGATGCCTGACCGGCCCGGAACAGCCTTCCCTGGACACAGCTGCATTCGAAACGCCGGAGTATCAGGCCCAAAAAGGTCTGGCGATTGTCAACGCATCAAGTCTTTATGCCCGCGGCGGCACCGGCCAGGGTGTGGCTGTCGCACTGATCGACTCGGGTTTGAACAGTAGCCTGCCGGAGTTTCTAGGAAGGCTCCGTGATCCGGGTTTTGACTATGTCGAGAATCGGGTCGGCACCTTTGATCGTATCGGCCACGGCACCCAGATGGCCGGCATCCTCGCCGCCAACAAGAACGATCAGGGCATGCATGGCGTCGCGTTCAACGCACAGCTGATCACCTATCGCTTTGGCGACGATAACGAACCCTTTTTCTTCGACGGTGAAATCGCTCAGTCCTGGCAAGCAGGTTTCGACAAGGGCACGCGCATACTCAACAACTCGTGGGCCAACGCCATTCCGGCGACCGAAATCAACGAGGCGCGTTACAGGCAAGTCATGCCGCAATCGCTAGTGACGGCGCGGAAACTGGTTGAGGACGGCGCAGTATTTGTTTTCCCCACCGGCAATGAACTGAAACGAGAACCCTTGGCTGAACCCGGCTTGCCTGTCGCCATACCCGAACTGGAAAAAGGCTGGATCGCGGTGGTTGCATTGAAAAACGACGGCAGCGCCATCAATGCCAAATCCAACTATTGTGGCGTGGCGGCAGCCTGGTGCATTGCCGTACCGGGTGGCGACTCCGGTGCAGGGCAAGGCCTGCTGACCACCAACAAGGATGGCAAATACACCCAGACGGCTGGCACCTCGCCTGCTGCCGCGCTGGTCAGCGGAGCATTGGCGGCACTGCAAAGCCGTTACCCTGAGCTCACTGCGCAGCAAGTGCGCGAGCGTCTGCTGGCGACGGCGAACCGGACTGGCATCTATGCCAACAGTGAAGCGTACGGTAGAGGATTAATGGATCTGGAAGCAGCCTCGCGCCAGGCGCCGAAGGTCACGACCGAGTAAGTCTGTATGGGTCGTTCGGCAGCGTCGAGGTAACCTCGCCAGTCTGAACCACCCACACCGACTCGCCCTTCACTACCGAAAAAATCAAGTACGACGCAGATCCCTTGTCGGGGCGAACCTGCTCGCGAAGAGGCCAACACACCCTCCGCAAAACTCGAAACACCCGACATTGTCCGAGGCCCCTTCTACCGAGATTTGCTGCGAAGCGACTGAAAACGCTGTAAGCATTTTTACCCCTGGCCATTTCACGTTGAAAACCCACCAACAACCTGTAGTCCGCTTCCTCTAAATATGACAAAACCCTTACAAAGCCTGTCGATCTCGGCCGTCTTGTCCCGCAACGCCATACCCTCCTATAGTTTCCAGCGCGGCTGAAAACAGTGTCTCGGCCTGCCGGGAACACTTGCCGATTTCGCACAGGACCCACTCAATGAAAAACCCCGACTCACTGCCAGCCCGCTACCAGCCGCTCAAGACCCGCTACAGCGAAACCCCGGTGCTGGTCATCGATACCGAGGCCGACCCCTTCGAGATCCTCGACGCCGCCCGACAACGCATCCGCGCCGCCAGCGACCTCCTCGAAACCCTTTATTGCACGTGTTTCAACCAGGCCCAAGCGAGCGACATCCCCAAGATCGTCAGCGCCCTGTACCTGCTGACCCAGGACGGCAACGACCTGCTCGACATCGCCCGGCAGCGCCTGCCGAAACTCACCGGCTGAAGCCCCACCACATCCCCTGTAGGAGCTGGCTTGCCAGCGATGAACGATAACGCGGTGCACTGTGGATAACCCCGTCAGCAACGACCTATGAAAGCTTCGGCAAGGTCCTGCAAAACAAGACACCTTGTCGGCTATCGAAGACCAACCACTCAACCCTATAGTCCGGGCCGTCGCTGACAAACTGGCATTATTCTGGCTGTTTATCGGTATTTCAGCTGGAATAATGGCAGTGCAAAGCTCCACCCACAAAACTTTTAATGCGGTGAGGACGCACTCATGGCAAAGCGATGTTCTTTCATCCAAGTGCTATTATTCTGCTAGCTAAGGCTAATAAATGAAGGAATATTGGCATATGGCCAAGAAAACCGCGCCACTCCTGCCTGCCGCATCCAGATTGCTAGCCGAATTCGGGGAGCGATTGAAGTTGGCCCGACTGCGCCGCAAGCTCACAGCCAAGCAAGTCGCCGAGAGGTCGGGCATGTCACTGACAACCTTGCGCTCTCTGGAATCGGGTGGCTCAGGAGTGACCATCGGCGCCTACTTGTCTGTCATGCAGGTTCTGGGTCTGGAAAAAGACTTGGACAAACTCGCAGCAACCGATGAGGTGGGGCGTCAACTGCAGGACGCGCAGCTGAAACCCAAGGCAACCTCAGCGAAAGACTCGAACCGACGAGTACGCAGAAAAAGCGCAGTTAAAAAGGCCTCTCCAATACCTGAAAAAGACACTGGCGTAATTGAAAGTGCCACCCGGACAGAGGATCTCTCCGCTGACTTCCCCTTCAACACCCACTCACTTTCCAATCTGTTGACCAAGAAAAAAACCAAGTCCGCGACAGGTGAAAAATGACGCAAATTGCGGTGTATGCCGATTGGGAATCCTTGAATGGACCCAGGCGTCTCGGTTTCTTGCACTCCCGAAAGGCCCGTTCCACGGACGTCTTCGAATTTGAATACGACGCTGCGGCGCTAGCAGACCCCGAGTTGAACTTCACACCGCTGGACCCTCGAATCGGCCTCTATGAAGGTCGTCAGTTCCCTGGGCAACATCAAAGCCGATTTGGTGTGTTCGCTGATTCCAGCCCGGATCGGTGGGGTCAGTTGTTGATGAAGCGGAGGATGGAACGAGATGTTCGCGATGGATTGGTTGCCAAAGGCAGCAAGCTCTACGAGTCGGATTTCCTGTTAGGCGTACATGATCTCTATCGGGCCGGCGCGATCCGCTACAAGCTCAATGACCAAGGCAACTTTCTCGATGACCGCAATGGCGTGGCCGCCCCACCCTTCATTGAATTGCGGGCATTGGAGCAAGCAAGCCGTGCTCTGGAAAACGATCCGGACAACACCTCACTCGACGGCCGAGAGTGGCTGAGAATGCTGATCGCACCCGGAGGTTCGCTGGGTGGTGCCCGCCCCAAGGCCAGCGTTGCAGACGAGCACGGTCACTTGTGGATTGCCAAGTTCCCCAGCACACGCGATGACTATGACATTGGCGCCTGGGAACTCGTGGTAAATGCCTTGGCCAATCATTGTGGCCTGCGAGTCGCGACCGGTATCGCCCGACGCTACGCCAGCGATCATCACTGCTTCATGGTAAAGCGCTTCGATCGCACTGAACGAGGTGGCCGACTGCACTTTGCCTCGGCCATGACCATGACTGATCGAGTTGACGGTGACGATGCCTCTGTCGGTGCGAGCTACCTTGAGTTGGCCGAAGTACTCATGGAACACGGCTCGGAAACCAAAGCAGACCTGCGGGAGCTGTGGTCTCGAATTGTGCTCAACATTCTGGTCTCCAACACTGACGATCACCTGCGCAACCATGGTTTTATCCTTGATCCGGGTCGGGGGTGGCGATTGTCTGCCGCCTATGACATGAACCCGGTGGCCCACGCCGACGGCTTGAAGCTCAACATCACCGATACCGACAACGCCCTGGATCTGGAACTGGCCCGGGAAGTGGCGGAGTATTTTCGGGTAGGTCGCGCGGATGCAGAAAACATCATCAACAGTTTCAAACAGGTCGTCAGCCAATGGCCAACGCTAGCGGGCGCTCTGGGGCTGTCGAAACGTGAGCAGGACAATATGGCGCCTGCATTTCGATTGGCGGAACCTACGCAATGAACCTCGCCCCCAACTTCCCCGACGACCACTCAATGCAGCAACTCATGCAACTGCTACACGAAGAACTCGGCCTGCCCGAACGCAAAACCATCAGCCTTGCCACCTCGATCAATTTCGACCTTGGTTGCAACGGTGCCGATGCACAGCACTTGATCGAATGCCTGGAAGATCTATTCGCCATCGATTTCGTGGATTTCGACAGCTATCGTTATTTCCAGCCCGACGGCTACGATGTGAATCTAAAGCGAAAGGCCAAGGGTCGCGGCGAGAAGGTGCCGTTGACCATCGGCATGCTCTACCGGGCCATCAAGGCCCAACGCTGGGACACTCAGGCATTGGAAGGCCTGTAGCGACACGCACAAAAAAGCCGCCCCGAGGGGCGGCTTTTTCGTTAGCTCAATCCAGCATTACAGCTTTGGACCGGCAGCCTTGATCGCGTCGCTCACTTCGAACTTCTTGAAGTTCTCGATGAACAGGCCGGCCAGTGCTTTGGCGGCTTCGTCGTAGGCGGTTTTGTCGGCCCAGGTGTTACGTGGGTTCAGCAGGCCAGTCTCAACGCCCGGTACGGCCAGTGGCACGTCGAGGTTGATGGTGTCCAGGTGCTCGGTTTCGGTACCGATCAGCGCGCCGCTCTGGATCGCTGCGATCACTGCACGGGTGGTCGGGATGTTGAAGCGTTTGCCGACGCCGTAGCCACCGCCGGTCCAGCCGGTGTTGACCAGGTAGACCTTGGAGCCGAAGCCGCGGATGCGCTTGATCAGCAGCTCAGCGTATTCGCCGGCCGGACGCGGGAAGAACGGTGCGCCGAAGCAGGTGGAGAAAGTCGACTTGATGCCGCTGCCCGAACCCATTTCGGTCGAACCGACCAGAGCGGTGTAACCGGACAGGAAGTGGTAAGCCGCTTGTTCTTCGTTGAGGATCGACACTGGCGGCAGAACGCCGGTCAGGTCGCAGGTCAGGAAGATCACAGCGTTCGGCTCGCCACCGAGGTTCTTCCCGGAACGCTTGGCAACGTGCTCCAGCGGGTACGCGGCACGGCTGTTCTGGGTCAGGCTGACATCGGCGTAGTCGGCGTGCTTGGCGTCGTCGATAACGACGTTTTCCAGGACCGCGCCGTGCTTGATGGCTTTCCAGATAACCGGCTCGTTCTTCTCGGACAGGTCGATGCACTTGGCATAGCAACCGCCTTCGATGTTGAACACCACGCCCTCGCCCCAGCCGTGCTCGTCGTCACCGATCAGGTAACGGCTTTCGTCGGCGGACAGGGTGGTCTTGCCGGTACCGGACAGACCGAAGAACAGGGTCACGTCGCCTTCTTCGCCGATGTTGGCGGCGCAGTGCATTGGCAGCACGTCAGCGGCCGGCAGCAGGAAGTTCTGCACCGAGAACATGGCTTTCTTCATTTCACCGGCGTAACGCATGCCGGCGATCAGCACTTTCTTCTGTGCGAAGTTGATGATCACGCAACCGTCGGAGTTGGTGCCGTCACGCTCTGGCACGCACTCGAAGTTGGCAACGTTCAGCACTTGCCACTCTTCACGACCCGCCGGGTTGTACTGGGCCGGGTTGATGAACAGGCAACGGCCGAACAGGTTCTGCCAGGCGGTCTGGGTGGTCATCTTCACGGCCAGGTAGTGCTCGGAAGCCGCACCTACATGCACGTGGGAAACGAAATGCTCTTGCGCGTTGTTGAATGCCTCAACGCGAGCCCACAGGGCGTCGAACTTGTCGGCCGGGAACTTGCGGTTGATCGGGCCCCAGGCGATAGCGGCCTGGGTGCTTGGCTCTTCAACGATGAAACGATCGACTGGCGAACGGCCGGTACGGTGACCGGTACGAACAACCAGTGCGCCGGTATCGGCAAGCTCGCCTTCACCGCGGTTGAGGGCTTCTTTAACCAGATCATCAACACTCAGATCGGTGTACACGGCGTTATTGGCTTGCGTCATGAGGTTCCCCGTCGGCCAGTGGCCGAGTGCTCCAAACGTTTTTGTAGTAGAAAGTCGTGCACTACTACCGCGAAAAAAGTGGGCCGGATTATGCCAGAAAAGCCCAAAAAAAGTAGGCCCCTCCTGTCGTAACGGCGTCAATCCGGCGGCAGCCAGTGAATTTACCTGCGCTGAACCGTTTTAGTGACGGGTATCTGACGGTGTCTCGACACCCGCGCCAGCGAACAATTGGGTGACATCGGCGGCATCGAACAGGTAGCGCTGGTTACAGAACTGGCAATCGATTTCGATGTTGCCACCGTGCTCCACGACCAGTTTCTGCGCGTCGTCCTTACCCAGACTGACCAGTGCATTGGCCGAACGTTCGCGCGAGCAACTGCAGCGGAAGCGCAGTTTTTGCACATCGAACAGACGCACCTGCTCTTCGTGATAGAGGCGATGAAGCACGGTTTCGTTGTCCAGGCCCAGCAGCTCATCAGCGGTCAAGGTGGTGGCCAGGGCGGTGAGGTGCTGCCAGCTGGCGGCGCGTTCTTCTTCGTCTTTCAGGCGGTCGGCGGGCAGTTGCTGCAGCAACATGCCACGGGCGCGACGGCCATCGGCACAGAGCTTGATGCGCGTACCGATCTGCTGCGACATGACGAAATAGTTGGTGAAGCAGTCGGACAACGTTTCACCGTCAAGATCGACCACGCCCTGGTAACGCTGGCCCTGTCTCGGGTCGATGGTCAGTGTCAACGAGCCATCCGGCATCAAGTCGGCCAGGGTTGCATCGGGAGCGATACGGTCCGCCTCGTAACGGGCCAGGCCACGGATGTCGCGCTCGCTGGAGCACTCGATCATCAGCAGCGGGATCGGGCCTTCGGAGCGGGCTTGCAGAATCAGCAGGCCATCGAACTTCAACGTGCCGACCAGCAACGCCGCAGCCGCCATCAGTTCGCCGAGCAGTTGCGCAACCGGCTCCGGATAGGCGTGCTTGGCCAGGACTTCAGCGTAACTGAGCTCCAGCGAGACCAGCTCGCCACGGGTGTCGCTGTCATCGAAGATGAAGCGTTGGGTGAAGTCGTTATCCGGTAAGTCGGTCATAAGTCTGGTATCTGAAGTGGTGACAATAATGGTTACAGAATTCGACGCTAGGCCTTGGCTATAGCGTATTGCTGCCTGGTTATGGCTTACACGCCGGTGGCTGTGTGCGCTTTACGACGAATGGCACATGCACGACAGGCCAATTACCTCATATGGCTACGCGCAGGTGCAATTACAAGTCTTGTCCTGACTGATGTGATCGGCGGCCCCGGCCAATCATTCGTTGCTGTCACCACGAAACTTGAACAGATCGCGGCGCTGTTTCTTGCTTGGCTTACCGTCGGTACTCACGCCCAGGGCTCCCGCCTTTCTTTGCGCAGCGGCCTCTTCGCGCTTGGCGATGCTGGCCTGCGTCTCGGCATACAAGGTCTGCGCCTCCGGGGCGCCGCGGCGAACGATCGACAAGGCCTGGACCACCACCGTACGCTCGTCGAAACCGGTGCGAATCACAAATTCATCACCGACCCGTGGCTCTTTGCCCGGTTTGCAGCGTTCGCCCCGGCAATGCACCTTGCCGCTTTCAATCGCCGCCTTGGCCAAGGCGCGGGTTTTGTAAAAGCGTGCAGCCCACAACCATTTATCGAGGCGGACTTTATCGTCCTCTTCGTTTTTTTGTGCCATGGGATTTCCTCATTCTGAAATATTGGTGAACTGTACTACCGTTCTCTCGTACCAAGAATTACGTCGTCCCGGATTACAATGCTGACATTCCATAACCTCATTGCGAGACTGGAAATCCGGGCCGTAGATATCTGTCGCCTTTTAACCATTATTCTGCGTGAATACCGCGAATCTGGCCGCCTGCGGCCACCGCGGTTTCTACCGGTTGAGCAATTTTGAAGACATTTGACCATTTGACCGTTGTCGGTCTGCGCGAGTGGGTGGCGCTCCCGGATTTGGGAGTCGCCGGCCTGCGGGCAAAAATCGACACCGGTGCCAGCACCTCAAGCCTGCACGCCACCGACATCGAAACGTTCGAGCGCGAAGGCGAGCCCTGGGTGCGCTTCACGGCGCACCTGGGCACCGTGGTGCAGTTGCGTCATCGCCGCTGCGAGGCACCGCTGGTGACGAGAAAAACCATTAAAAGCTCTAACGGTCACGCACAAGTGCGATATGTGATCAGCACCACCCTGGCCCTCGGTGATCGGGTTTGGCGGGTCGAGTTCACCCTGGCCTGCCGCAAGTCCATGCGTTATCGCCTGCTACTCGGTTCCAAAGCCCTGATCGACGGCCAGTTGGTGGTCAATCCAGGCATCAAGTATGTACAAGACAAGCCGGTGTTCCCGGTATCTACCTTCTCCACAGGTGTTGCATGAAGATCGCTGTGCTGTCGCGGAACCCGCGTCTGTATTCCACCCGCCGCCTGGTTGAAGCCGGTACCGAACGCGGCCATGAAATGGTGGTGGTCGATACCCTGCGTGCCTACATGAACATCGCCAGCCACAAGCCGCAGATCCACTACCGCGGCAAGCCGCTGGAGGGTTTCGATGCGGTGATTCCACGGATCGGTGCGTCCGTGACCTTTTATGGCTGCGCAGTGCTGCGCCAGTTCGAGATGATGGGGGTCTTTCCGCTCAACGAATCGGTGGCCATTGCCCGTTCACGGGACAAGCTGCGTTCACTGCAATTGCTGTCCCGTCGCGGGATCGGCTTGCCGGTGACCGGGTTTGCCCACTCCCCCGATGACATTCCCGACCTGATCGAAATGGTCAACGGCGCGCCGTTGGTGATCAAGGTGCTGGAAGGCACCCAAGGCATCGGCGTGGTGCTGTGCGAAACCGCCACGGCCGCAGAATCGGTGATCGAGGCGTTCATGGGCCTCAAGCAGAACATCATGGTTCAGGAATACATCAAGGAAGCCGGTGGTGCAGACATTCGCTGCTTCGTCGTCGGTGACAAGGTGATCGCAGCGATGAAGCGCCAGGCCAAGCCCGGCGAATTTCGTTCCAACCTGCATCGTGGTGGCAGCGCGAGCCTGATCAAGATCACACCCGAGGAGCGCATGACAGCACTGCGTGCGGCAAAGGTCATGGGGTTGGCGGTGGCCGGGGTGGATATCCTGCGTTCCAATCATGGGCCGCTGGTGATGGAAGTGAACTCCTCGCCGGGTCTGGAAGGGATTGAGACCACCACCGGGAAGAATGTCGCGGGGATCATCATTGAGCATTTAGAGAAGAATGGTGGGCCGAACATGACCCGGACCAAGGGCAAAGGCTAGAAGCAGCCATAAGCTGCAAGTTTCAAGCGGCAAGTGGAAAGCCGCTTTTTCTTGCAGCTTGAAGCTTGGCGCTCGAAGCTGTCTTTAAACGGCATCCCGCGGCAACAACAACCCCAACGGCAACCGCACCCGCGCTTCCAGCCCTCCGCCCGAGCGGTTACGCAGTTCAACGTTGCCGCCATGCATCGAAGCAATCCGCTTCACGATTGCCAGTCCCAACCCGGTGCCCTTGCCACCCCGGGCACGATCACCGCGGGTGAACGGGTTGAAGATCGCTTCCAGTTCCGACGGATCGATACCGGCACCACGGTCCATGACGCTCAGCACCACATACGGCGCGCTGGTGTCCCCGGATACATACGCCGCCACCTCCACACCACTGCCGGCATGATGCAACGCGTTGCCGATCAGGTTGTTCAGCAGTCGTTTCATCGACACACGACGCAACGGAAACGGCTGAATCGGCTCCAGGCGCAACCGCACTTTCTCTTCATTCTGGTTGTAGGGCGCAGCGACTTCGCGGACCAGGTCGCTCAGGTCAACCTCTTCCACCGACTCGTCGCGCCCGTCGCGAATGAACGCCAGGAACTGATCGAGAATCGCATCCATGTCCTCGATATCACGCACCATGTCGTCGGTCAGATCGGTGCGATCACCCATCAACTCCAGGGACAGGCGCAAGCGGGTCAACGGCGTGCGCAAATCATGGGAAACACCGGCCAGCATCAGCTCACGCTCGCGACCGGCCTGTTCGACGTCTTCGGCCATCTGGTTGAAGGCGCGGTAAACCTCAGTCATCTCGCTCGGCGTATCGCTGATTGGCAGGCGCACGCTGCGACCCTGGCCGAGTTGCCGCGCGGCATACACCAGACGCTTCAACGGTTGATTGAGCTGGCTGACGAAGATCCAGGCCGAAGCGGTGGAAAGCAGACCGATAGCGAGGAACCAGCCCAGCACGTTCCAGATTTTCTGGCCGCGCAGCGGATGGGGATAAAGCGGTACTTTCAGCCAGCCATCGCCCAGGCTTGGCGCCCGTACCCACAGCGCCGGTGGCGAATGCATGCGTAGCCGGACTTCAGTGTCGGCCCCCAGCTCCGCCTGCATCTGCCGCTGGTAGATCTCGCTGTAAGGCCAGTGCTGTTCGCCTTCCGGCACGCCGGCACCCACCACCCGGATCAGGGTCGCGGCCTCGGCGATCTTGCCGCGGTTTTCTTCATCGGCAGCCCAATAGGCGCGCAGCGTCAGGGCGACACCGTGGCTGTACTGACGGTCCACAAGCACATCTTCGTTCATCAGCAGATAAACCAGGGTCAGCGCCTTGGAGAAGAGTACGACGATCAGCACCAGCCAAAGGGTGCGGGAGAAGAAGCTCTGGGGGAACCAAACGGGGGTTTTCATGGATAACCGTTAAACACTTGCAGGAGCGAGCGATGCTCGCATATTGCGGATCGCGAGTCTGCGGACGGGATCGATTGATCCGTTGTCCGCATGACCCGCTCCTACAAATCGCCCATCACTTGGTGGCGGTACCATCCGGAACAAACACATAACCCACGCCCCAGACAGTCTGGATGTAACGCGGTTTGGAAGGATCGGGTTCGATCATCCGGCGCAGACGGGAAATCTGCACATCGATGGAACGCTCCAGGGCATCCCACTCGCGGCCACGGGCCAGGTTCATCAACTTGTCGCGGGTCAGCGGTTGACGCGCGTTCATCACCAGGGCCTTGAGCACGGCGAATTCACCGGTGGTGAGCATGTGCACCTCTTCGCCGCGCTTGAGCTCGCGGGTGGCCAGGGACAACTCGTAGTCGCCGAAGGTCACGCTTTCGTCTTCGCTGCCCGGGGCGCCCGGCACCGGCGCCGACTGGCGACGCAATACCGCCTTGACGCGAGCCATCAGCTCATCCGGGTTGAAGGGCTTGGCCAGGTAATCGTCGGCGCCCAGCTCCAGGCCCTTGATGCGGCTCAGCTCGTCACCCTTGGCGGTGAGCATGATGATCGGAATCTGGTTGTTCGCGTTGCGCAGGCGGCGGCAAGCGGTCAGGCCGTCTTCGCCGGGCAACATCAGGTCGAGGACGACCAGGTTGAACACTTCGCGCGCCAGCAGGCGATCCATTTGCTCAGTGTTCGGTACGGCGCGGGCGCGATAGCCCTTGCTGACGAAAAAACGTTCCAGCAGGCTGCTCAGCCCCGGATCGTCGTCAACGATAAGAATTTTTTCGCCTTCAGCAGTTTGTGCAGTGCTGCTCATTGGATGCTCCTTTGATCTCGGCGCGCATTATGGCGTAGCTGCCGTTATACGCACCGTGTGCATTGTTAGCAGATTTTTCCTTCAGCGCCAGAAAACCGGCCATTGCACTGGCAATCCGCTATGCCCCCGAATGCCGTAACGCTGGTTATAATGCGCGGCCTTTTGTGTCAGGCAACATCAGACAGGTACTACAGACGGACGCTATTTATTTTCATGGCGTCAGCAGTAATTGTTCGATTTCACGGGTCAACGCAATGCCTGTTGACCCAGGCAGCGGCGCTGGCCAGGCCGCTCAACCAGACTCGCGAAGGCCCTGTTTCAGCGCCTGCGAGCCTGCTTTCACAATTTGTCAGGTGGTTTTATGGACAGCATCAACAGCCGCATCGCCGAGGAACTCGGTGTACGCCCACAACAGGTCGAAGCGGCCGTCGCGCTACTCGATGAAGGCTCTACCGTTCCCTTCATCGCCCGTTACCGGAAAGAAGTGACCGGCAGCCTCGACGATACGCAATTGCGTCATCTGGAAGAGCGCCTGCGCTACCTGCGAGAACTCGACGAACGGCGCATCAGCATCCTTGCCAGCATCGAAGAGCAGGGCAAGCTGACGCCGCAACTGGAACGCGACATCAAGCTCGCCGACACCAAGACCCGTCTCGAAGACTTGTACCTGCCGTACAAGCAGAAACGCCGCACCAAGGGTCAGATCGCCCTGGAAGCCGGCCTCGGCGAACTGGCCGACGGCCTGTTCAACGACCCGTCCCTGAGCCCGGAAACCGAAGCCGCGCGTTTCATCGACGCGGAAAAAGGCGTGGCCGATGTGAAGGCTGCCCTCGAAGGCGCCAAGTACATCCTCATGGAGCGCTTCGCCGAAGACGCAGGCCTCTTGGACAAGCTGCGCAACTACCTCAAGCAGGAAGCCACCCTCAGTGCCCGCGTGATTGCCGGCAAGGAGGAGGAAGGCGCCAAGTTCCGCGACTATTTCGAACACGACGAACCGCTCAAGAGCATGCCGTCGCACCGCGCGCTGGCGATTTTCCGTGGCCGCAACGAAGGCATTCTCAGTTCCTCGCTGAAAGTCGGCGACGAATTGCCGGGCACCATGCACCCGTGCGAAGGCATGATCGGCCAGCATGTCGGCATCCAGAACCAGAACCGCGCCGCCGACAAATGGCTGGGCGAGGTGGTGCGCTGGACCTGGAAGGTCAAGCTCTACACCCATCTGGAAACCGACCTGCTGGGCGAGTTGCGCGATGGCGCGGAAACCGAAGCGATCAACGTCTTCGCCCACAACCTGCATGACCTGTTGCTGTCGGCCCCGGCCGGCCCGCGTGCCACCCTGGGCCTCGACCCTGGCCTGCGCACCGGTTGCAAGGTTGCCGTGGTCGACTCCACCGGCAAGCTGCTGGATCACGCCACGGTTTACCCGCACGTGCCGCACAACAAGTGGGACCAGACCCTCGCCGTGCTCGCTGCGCTGTGCGCCAAGCACTCGGTGGACCTGATCGCCATCGGCAACGGCACCGCCAGCCGCGAGACCGACAAACTGGCCGCCGAACTGATCAAAAAATACCCAGCCATGAAAATGACCAAGGTCATGGTTTCCGAGGCCGGCGCATCGGTTTACTCGGCATCGGAACTGGCCTCGAAGGAATTCCCGGACCTCGACGTGTCGATCCGTGGTGCGGTGTCGATTGCCCGTCGTCTGCAAGATCCGCTGGCTGAGCTTGTGAAGATCGATCCGAAATCCATCGGTGTCGGCCAGTACCAGCACGACGTTTCACAGCTGAAACTGGCCCGCGGCCTCGATGCGGTAGTCGAGGACTGCGTGAACGCCGTTGGCGTGGACGTGAACACCGCTTCCGTGGCGCTGCTGGCACGGATCTCCGGCCTCAACGCGACCCTGGCGCAGAACATCGTCAGCCACCGCGACGAGCACGGCGCGTTCAAAACCCGTGCCGCGCTGAAGAAAGTCGCGCGTCTGGGTGAAAAAACCTTCGAACAGGCCGCCGGATTCCTGCGCGTCATGAACGGCGAAAACCCGCTGGACTCGTCGGCCGTTCACCCGGAAGCCTATCCGCTGGTGCAGCGCATTGCCGCCGAGACCGACCGTGACATCCGCTCACTGATCGGCGATGCCGCATTTCTCAAGCGCCTCGATCCGAAGAAGTACACCGATGAAACCTTCGGCCTGCCGACAGTCACCGACATTCTGCAGGAGCTGGAAAAACCCGGTCGCGACCCGCGTCCAGAGTTCAAGACCGCCGAGTTCCAGGAAGGCGTCGAAGACCTCAAGGATCTGCAGCTGGGCATGATCCTCGAAGGCGTGGTGACTAACGTGACCAACTTCGGTGCCTTCGTCGATATCGGCGTGCATCAGGACGGTTTGGTACATATCTCTGCACTTTCGGAGAAATTCATCAAGGATCCTCGCGAAGCGGTGAAGGCCGGCGACGTGGTGAAAGTGAAGGTCATGGAAGTCGACATCCCGCGCAAACGCGTAGGCCTGTCGATGCGCATGAGCGACACCCCGGGCGAGAAAATCGACGGTGCCCGCGGCACGCGTCCGGGGTCGGCGCCACGCCAGTCCCAGAACACTGCACCGCGCAAGGAAACCACGGCCGCTGCCCCGAGCAACAACGCCATGGCTTCGCTGTTCGCCAACGCCAAGCAGTTGAAGAAACGCTGATGGACATTCCCGCCGGGCTGACCGAAAGCGCGTTTTTCAAGCTACTGGGCTGTCGCCTGCACAGCCTGGAAACCGGGGTGGCGCAAGTCGCCCTGGCGCTGGAACCCGAGCTGCGCAATCGCGGCGGCAAGCTGCACGGCGGGGCCTTGTTCAGTCTGGTGGACATTGCCATGGGGCTGGCCTGTTCCAGCACCCACGGCTTTGACCAGCAGAGCGCGACCATCGAGTGCAAGATCAACTACATCCGCGCCGTCTCAGACGGCGAGGTGATGTGCACGGCGCGGGTGATCCACCCGGGTCGCCGCACGTTGGTAGTCGAAGCCGATGTGATGCAGGGCGACAAACTGGTCGCAAAAGCACAAGGCACGTTCGCTGTCCTGTAGCTAGTCGTCATCGATTTGAGTTAATTTCAGCGCAATGACCTGTAGGAGCGAGCTTGCTCGCGATGAACGTCAGGGCGCCGTTTTCACTCAGGCACCCCTCGTTATCGTTAACCTCCATCGCGAGCAAGCTCGCTCCTACAGGGTATGGGCCTGCGCGGTCCGAAAACCAGGCGAAAACGCCAGTTTTAACTTCACCCTTGTAGACCGTCTTGCCCACCCCCATATTGGGGCGACTGACGCGTGAAGGAATCCAACTTGAGCGAACTTCTCAACCGCCGCCTGGCCCTGCTCGGCGAGCGCGCTAACCTCTCTCTGCTCGAACAGTGCCTTCACGGCATCGAACGTGAATGCCTGCGCGTGACCGGCGAAGGTCGTCTGGCGCAAACGCCGCACCCGGAAGCATTGGGTTCCGCGCTGACCAACGAACAGATCACCACCGACTATTCCGAGTCGCTGCTGGAGTTCATCACTCCGGCCCTGCCCGACCCGGCGGACACGCTGGCGAGCCTGGACAGCATTCACCGTTTTGCCTACAGCAAGCTCGGCAACGAGTATCTGTGGAGCCCATCGATGCCGTGCCCGTTGCCGGCCGAGGAAGACATCCCGATCGCCTATTACGGCACGTCCAATATCGGGCAGCTCAAGTATGTGTACCGCAAGGGTCTGGCCCTGCGTTACGGCAAGACCATGCAATGCATTGCCGGCATCCACTACAATTTTTCCCTGCCGGAAAAACTCTGGCCGTTGCTCAGGCAGGCCGAAGGCTTTGTCGGCACCGACCGCGATTTTCAGTCGTCGTCCTACATCGCGCTGATCCGTAACTTCCGCCGCTACAGCTGGTTGCTGATGTACCTGTTCGGCGCCTCGCCGGCACTGGACGCCGGCTTCCTGCGCGGTCGCTCGCATCAGCTGGAGCAACTGGACCCGAACACCCTGTACCTGCCGTACGCCACCAGCCTGCGCATGAGCGACCTGGGTTACCAGAGCAACGCCCAGGCCGGCCTGACGCCGTGCTACAACGATCTGGCCAGCTACACCGACAGCCTGCGCAAGGCGGTGGCCACACCCTATGCGCCATACGTCGAAGTCGGCACCCACCAGGATGGCGAGTGGGTACAGCTCAACACCAACATCCTGCAGATCGAAAACGAGTACTACTCCAACATCCGCCCGAAACGCGTGACCTACACCGGCGAGCGTCCTATCCAGGCGTTGATGGCCCGGGGCATCCAGTACGTCGAAGTGCGCTGCCTGGACATCAACCCGTTCCTGCCGATGGGCATCGACCTCACCGAGTCACGCTTCCTCGATGCGTTCCTGCTGTACTGCGCGCTCAACGACAGCCCGCTGCTGACCAACACCAGTTGCGGCAACGCGACTTCGAACTTCCTCAGCGTGGTCAAGGAAGGCCGTCGTCCAGGCCTGCAACTGCAACGGGATGGCCATCCGGTCGACCTGAAGGAATGGGCCGGCGAGTTACTGGAGAAAATTGCGCCATTGGCCGCGATGCTCGACCAGAGCCATGGCGGCGATGCCCACAGCAAGGCGCTGGACGCCCAGATGGCCAAGGTCCAGGACTCGTCCCTGACGCCGTCGGCACAGGTATTGGCGGCCATGGCCGAGCACAAGGAGAGCTTTGCCCAGTTCTCCCTGCGCCAGAGCCAGGCCCACGCCGAGTTCTTCCGTAGCGAGCCGTTGCCGGCTGAGGAGCAGGCGAGGTTTGAAGAGCGGGCGCGTTCGTCGCTGGCTGAGCAGGCTGAGCTGGAGCAGAACGAAGTCGGTGATTTCGATGTGTTTGTCGGGGCGTACCAGGCGAGCATTCTGGCGATCAGCAACTGACCATCAAACACAGCTCCCACAGAGAGCATGATCCGCTGACCTCCACAGATTGTTCCCCTCATAAGCTAATTCGAAAAAGTTATTTATTTTCGAATTCTTAGATCATTTAGTCTCTTTCTCACGCCGACATTCGGTCGCCTGACAAGGAGCTTTCTGATGAAACTGACTTTCCCTCTACGCTTGCTGGCGGCCGCTTCCTTGGCGACAGCGAGTTTCCTGGCCCAAGCGGCCGACGTCACCGTCGCCTACCAGACCACCGTTGACCCGGCGAAAGTCGCCCAGGCCGATGGCGCCTACGAAAAAGCCACCAAGGCCGATATCAGCTGGCGCAAATTCGACAACGGTGCCGACATCATCGCCGCCATCGCCTCCGGCGACGTGCAGATCGGCTACCTCGGTTCCAGCCCCCTGACGGCGGCCATCACCCGCAAAGTCCCGGTGGAAACCTTCCTCATCGCCACCCAGATCGGTGCCGCCGAAGCCCTGGTGGCTCGCGACGGTTCCGGGATCAAGACCCCGCAAGACCTGATCGGCAAAAAGATCGCCGTGCCGTTCGTGTCCACCGGCCACTACAGCCTGCTCGCCGCGCTGAAGCACTGGAACATCGACCCGTCGAAAGTCACCGTACTCAACCTGGCTCCGCCAGCGATCATTGCCGCCTGGAAACGTGGTGACATCGACGCCACTTACGTCTGGGATCCGGCACTCGGCGTGGCCAAGGAAAACGGCAAGGTACTGATCACCTCTGGCGAGCTGGCCAAATTCGGCGCACCGACCTTCGATGCCTGGATCGTGCGCAAGGACTTCGCCGAGAAGCACCCTGAAATCGTCACCGCGTTCGCCAAAGTGACCCTGGACGCCTACGCCGACTACCGCAAAGACCCGCAAGCCTGGCTCGCCAACCAGGGCAACGTCGACAAGCTGGTAAAACTGTCCGGAGCCAAGGCCAGCGACATTCCGCTGCTGCTGCAAGGCAACGTCTACCCGCTGGCAGCTGACCAGGTGATCACCCTCGGCGCGCCGACCACCAAGGCCATCACCGACACCGCCGCGTTCCTCAAGGAGCAAGGCAAGGTCGAGGCGGTACTGCCGGACTACGCGCCGTACGTCAGCGCCAAGTTCATCACCAACTGATCGGGAGTTCATTGCGATGGCTTTGCTACAGCTGGAGCGCATCAGCGCACAGTACCCCGGCAGCCCTACACCTGTGCTGGCGGATATCTCCCTGAGCCTGGGGCCCCGGCAGCTGCTGGTCGCCCTCGGCCCGTCCGGCAGTGGCAAGACTTCGCTGTTGAACCTGATTGCCGGTTTCGTCGATCCCAGCACCGGGCGCATCACCCTCGACGGCGTGCCCGTCAAAGGCCCGAGTGCCGAGCGTGGCGTGGTGTTCCAGGACGACGCGCTGCTGCCGTGGCAAGACGTGCTGGCCAACGTAGGCTTCGGCCTTGAACTGGCCGGCATCGCCCGGGACAAGCGCGAGGCCCGCGCCCGGGAAATGCTCGCCCTGGTCGATCTTTCCGGTTTTGAAGACCGCCGCATCTGGCAGCTTTCCGGCGGCCAGAAGCAGCGCGTCGGCCTGGCCCGTGCCCTCGCCGCCGACCCGCGCGTGTTGCTCATGGACGAACCTTTCGGCGCCCTCGACGCGTTCACCCGTGAACAGATGCAGGAGCTATTGCTGCAAGTCTGGCAACGCACCGCCAAGCCGGTGTTCCTGATTACCCACGACATTGAAGAAGCCGTGTTCCTCGCCACCGACCTGATTCTGTTGGCGCCGAACCCGGGGCAGATCGTCGAGCGCCTGAGTCTCGACTTCGGCCAGCGTTATGCCGCCGGTGAGTCGGCACGGGCAATCAAGTCCGACCCGCGCTTTATCGAAACCCGCGAACACGTACTCGCCAAAGTGTTCTCCCAACGCAGCGCCGCCACGCGGCAGGAGCGCGCATGAGCAGTTACGAAATTCCCGCCGCAGCGACAAGGCCAGGCACTCCCGTGACTGCTACACGACGCAGCTTGAGTACTCGCTGGATCAGTGTGCTGACACTGGTCGCTCTGATTGTTTTCTGGTGGGTCGTAACGGCAACCGGTTTGATCGAGCCGCTGTTCCTGCCACCACCCTCCGCCGTCCTGCAAAAAGGCTGGCTGCTGGCGACCTCCGGTTACATGGATTCAACCCTGTGGCAGCACCTCGGCGCGAGCCTGGGGCGCATCGGCCTGGGCCTCGGCTTTGCGATTCTCACCGCCGTGCCGGTGGGAATCGCCATCGGCGCCAACCGCATCGCCCGTGGCGTGCTCGACCCGCTGATCGAGTTCTACCGGCCGATTCCACCGCTGGCCTACCTGCCACTGATCGTGATCTGGTGCGGCATCGGTGAATTGTCGAAAGTGCTGCTGATCTACCTGGCAATTTTCGCCCCGATCGCCATCGCCACCGCGACCGGCGTGCGTACCGTCGACCCGGCGAAATTGCGCGCCGCACAATCCTTGGGCGCGACGCGGGCGCAGTTGATCCGTCACGTCATTTTGCCGAGTGCCTTGCCGGACATCCTGACCGGTGTGCGCATCGGTCTCGGCGTAGGCTGGTCGACGCTGGTCGCCGCCGAACTGATCGCCGCCACCAGCGGTTTGGGCTTCATGGTGCAGTCGGCCGCACAGTTCCTGGTCACCGATGTGGTGGTACTGGGGATTCTGGTGATCGCGCTGATCGCCTTCGCGATGGAGATGGGCCTGCGCGCCCTGCAACGCAAACTGGTGCCGTGGCATGGCCAGGCTCACTGATAACTGAACTCCCCCCTGTAGGAGCGAGCTTGCTCGCGATAGCAATGCGACAGGCAACACTACTGTGATTGATTCACCGCCATCGCGAGCAAGCTCGCTCCTACAAGAAAGCTCGACCCCGAATTGAAGAGAACCACCATGAGCCACCTGACTATCGTCCCCCTCAGCTCCGCGCTCGGTGCACAAATCAGCGGCATCGACATCAGTCAGCCGCTGAACGTTGAACAGCGCGACACCATCGAGCAGGCACTGCTCAAGCATCAGGTGCTGTTCTTCCGCGACCAGCCGATCACGCCCCAGCAACAGGCGCGATTCGCCGCGAATTTCGGCGACCTGCACATTCACCCGATCTACCCCAATGTGCCGGAACAACCGGAAGTATTGATCCTCGACACCGCCGTCACCGACGTGCGCGACAACGCGATCTGGCACACCGACGTGACCTTCCTGCCGACCCCGGCCCTGGGCGCGGTGCTCAGCGCCAAGCTGCTGCCGGAGTTTGGCGGCGACACGTTGTGGGCCAGCGGGATTGCGGCGTATGAAGCCCTGTCGGCGCCGATGAAAACCTTGCTCGAAGGGCTGACCGCCACCCACGACTTCACCCGCTCATTCCCGCTGGAGCGCTATGGCAACACGCCCGAGGCGCTGGCCCAATGGGAAGAAGCACGACGCAAGAATCCGCCGCTGTCACACCCGGTGATCCGCACGCACCCGGTCAGCGGGCGCCGCTCGCTGTTCGTCAATGAAGGCTTCACCTCGAAGATCAACGAACTGTCGGAAACCGAAAGCGAGGCGATTCTGAAGTTTCTGTTTGCCCACGCCACGCGACCTGAATTCACCATTCGCTGGCGCTGGCAGCAGGACGACATCGCGTTCTGGGATAACCGCGTGACCCAGCATTACGCGGTGGATGATTACCGGCCGGCGCGGCGGGTGATGCAGCGGGCAACGGTTTTGGGGGATGTGCCGTTTTTTAAGTAAACCCTGATGTCTTGAATGGCCGGTCTGGCCTCTTCGCGAGCAAGCCCGCTCCCACATTTGGAATGCGTTCCAATGTGGGAGCGGGCTTGCTCGCGAAAGCGATCTGAAAGGCGCAAAAGAATCTGGCGCCTAACACTCACTCAGCCGTCGAAGGCTTCTCCCAAAGATTGATCCCGCCCTCCTGGGCAAACCGGTCAATCTCCGCCAGTTCCTGCGCACTGAAGCTCAGGTTCTTCAACGCCCCGACGTTCTCGATGATCTGCTCCGGCCGGCTCGCACCAATCAATGCCGAAGTCACCCGTGGATCACGCAGGGTCCAGGCCAGCGCCAGTTGCGCCAGGCTCTGGCCACGCTGCCGGGCGATTTCGTTGAGTGCTCGCACCTGGGCGATGTTGGCCTCGGACAAGTGCGACGCCTGCAACGAACCACCCCCAGGACGATTGACCCGCGCATCCGTCGGCACACCGTTGAGGTACTTGTCGGTCAGCAATCCCTGCGCCAGCGGCGTGAAGGCGATCACGCCCGTGCCGAGTTCGTCAGTGGTGTCCAGCAAGTCTTTTTCAACCCAGCGATTGAGCAGGTTGTAGGCCGGTTGGTGGATCAGCAACGGGACTTTCCATTCCTTGAGCAACGCGGCCATTTCACGGGTTTTCACCCCGGAATAGGACGAGATGCCGATGTACAGCGCCTTGCCCTGTTGTACCGCTGTCGCCAGTGCGCTGGCGGTTTCTTCCAGCGGCGTGTCCGGGTCGAAACGGTGGGAGTAAAAGATGTCGACGTAGTCCACGCCCAGGCGTTGCAGGCTCTGATCGAGGCTGGCCAGCACGTACTTGCGCGAACCGCCGCCCTGACCGTAAGGCCCCGGCCACATGTCCCAACCGGCCTTGCTGGAGATGATCAGTTCGTCACGATACTGCTTGAAGTCTTCGCGCAGTAGACGGCCGAAGTTGATCTCGGCGCTGCCATACGGCGGGCCGTAGTTGTTGGCCAGGTCGAAATGGTTGATGCCCAGGTCGAACGCCGTGCGCAGTAACGCGCGCTGGGTATCGATCGGCGTGCTGTCGCCGAAGTTGTGCCACAGGCCCAGGGACAGCGCCGGCAGCACCAGCCCACTGCGGCCCACACGGCGATAAGGGATGGAGTCGTAGCGGTTTTCGGCAGCGGTGTAAGTCATCGAATCCTCTCTTGTCTGTCTTGAATCTGGTATCGACTGCTTCGCCAGTCGCCCAGCATACGCCCGCACGGACGGCAAAAAACCGGGGATTCGACTAAATGCTGAATCGTTTCACAAAAAATTGATCAGCCCGCAGAATTCAACAAAACCGCGACAGGCTTGCGTGATCAGGGTCGACAGGAACAAAGTCGCCAAAGCAACGAAGATGCGATAGCTATCGCAAGGAGGGAAGCCGCCATGCACACCACGATCATCATCACCTTCGGCCTGGCCTTGCTCGCCCTGATGCTGTTCATCGGCGAGAAGATCGGCTTCAGCCGCCAGACCCTGACCTACGCGTTTGTGCTGCTGTGGCTGGCGCTGACAGTGATCAACGGTGCCATCGGCGTGGTGAGCGCCGGCCAGTCGTTGAGTACGGAACTGGGGATCGGCACGGTGGTGTTCAGCATTCCGGTGGCGGCGCTGGTGTTGTTCATGGTGCTGAGCGCCGAGGGCTGAAAAGCCCCGGCGCCCTGCCCGCGATCAACGCACCAGATGCAGGAACTGCATGTGTCGTTCGTACTGGTCGAGGATATCGTTGATGATCTGTTCCTTGGTGTAACCCACCAGATCGTAGTCCTGGCTACCCTCGCTCAAATGCACTTCGGCCCGGTAGTAACGGCGATTGTTGAGTTGCTTGGAGCCCATGCCGCCGCGGGCAAACGATGGTGTGAAATAACCGCGCATCTGCACTTGATAAACGAACGGATGCTGATCGCCATGGCCGATTTCCAGGCTGACGCTGTCATTGGCCGGGCCCGGGTGTGTCGCTACGTGCAAACCCTTTTCGATGAACACGGCAGACACCTCTTCAATCGCCGGGCGCACCGTCGTATCGAGGAAGCGATAGACCTCATCCCGCGAAGGGAAATGCACCGCCTGGCTCAAGCGCTGACGCCAGCCGCCCTTGCCACGTCGGGACCCCGAGACCGGCGCCAGTGAATGCATCTGCGCAATCCGCTTCTGCGATTCCAGGTAAAACGCCTTGTGCAGCCCCCACATCATCAACAGCAAGATCAACGAGAACGGCAGCGAGGTCAGGACCACCGCCGACTTCAACGCATCGATGCTGCCCGAGAACAGCAATGCACTGGTCACCAGCGCAGTCATTGCACCCCAGAACACTCGCAGCCATTTCGGCCCGTCTTCATCGTGAGTGCCGCCCTTGGCGGACAGCGTCGACAGCACCACCGTGCCGGAGTCGGCGGAGGTGACGAAAAACACGAAGCTGATGAACACCGTCACCGCGATGACGGTTTTGCTCCACGGGTAGGTTTCCAGCAGCAGGTAGAGCGTCATCGACGGGTTGTCGATGGCCGACATGCCGAGCGCGCTCATGCCATGGTTGAGCACTTGATCGATGGCGCTGTTACCGAAGATCGACATCCACGCCAGGGTGAAGCCAAGTGGAATCAGCAGCACGCCGAAGACGAATTCGCGGATCGTCCGGCCACGGGAAATGCGCGCGATGAACAGCCCCACGAACGGCGACCAGGCAATCCACCAGGCCCAGTAGAACACGGTCCAGCCGCCCAGCCAGTCGCTGGGTTTGTCGTAGGCGTAAAGGTCGAAACTCTTCATCGGCAAGGCGCCGAGGTAATCGCCGAGGTTCTGGATCAGGGTGTTGAGCAAGTGCTGCGTGGGGCCGGCGAACAACACGAACAGCAACAGCGCACAGGCCAGCAGCATGTTGATGTCGGACATGACCCGCATGCCCTTGTCGACGCCGGATACGGCAACGATGATCGCCGCCCCCATCATCAAGGTGATCAGGCCGACCTGAATCCATTGGGTATGGGCGATGCCGAACAGGTAGTCCAGGCCCGAGTTGAGGTGCAACACGCCGAAGCCCATGTCGGCACCGAGGCCGAACACCGTGGCAATGATGCCGAAGCCATCCACGGCATAGCCGATGGGGCCATTGATGCGCTTGCCGATCAGCGGGTACAGCGCCGAACGCAGGGCCAGTGGCAGGTTATGCCGGTAGGCAAAGTAGGCCAGCGCCATGCCGACAAAGGCGAACACGCCCCAGCCATGCAGACCCCAGTGCAGAAACAGAATCTGCATCGCCTGGCGCGCCGCATCCGCCGTACCCGCCTCTCCTTGCGGCGGTTGCAGCATGTGGGTCAGGGGCTCGGACACACAGAAGAAAAACAGGGTGATGCTGATCCCCGCGGCGAACAGCATGCCGGCCCAGGACAGATAACTGAATTCGGGTTCGTCGTGGTCGGCACCGAGCTTGATCTTGCCGTAGCCGGACAAGGCGGTGACCACCACGAAGACCAGATACAGGGTCATCGCCAGCAGGTAATACCAGCCGACCGTGTTGGCCGCCCAGTTTTGCGCCGCCAGCAACCAGGCACCGGCCTGCTCGGGCATGGCGATGACAACGACACCAAACAACAGAATGAAACTCGCCGAGAACCAGAACACCGGCGGATTCATGCGGATCAGACCGCCTTGAGGGATGGACGATGCACTCATGTACGGTGCACCTCGAAGGGTAGAAACGTGGCTGTGGAAATCTGACTCAGCAAAGGCAAGCCTCCTGTTGTGAGCGGGCAGCGAACCGCCGGTTTAACTTGAATGAACGTTCAAGTTAAACATGGATAGGGGGCTAAGGACTAATCGCAGGGCTGGGCGGTACTGGTTGTACGCTAGCTCAAGGGAGGAAATGTGCCGAGGGCCAATAGCCCGATTCAGCTTGAAATCCAATCGCGAGCAAGCCCGCTCCCACAGTTGATGAGTGTCGGACGCGAAATTGTGAACGACGAAAACCACTGTGGGAGCGGGCTTGCCCGCGAAGAGGCCAGACCAGTCAAAGGAGATTCAAAGGCCTACTTCTGCGCCCCATCATCATGCTGCAGATTCGCCTGGGTCAGGTTACTGCCCGCCGGCACGCTGCGGGTCAACCAGACATTGCCGCCGATGGTCGAGCCCTGACCGATGGTGATCCGCCCCAGAATCGTCGCCCCGGCATAAATCACCACATCATCCTCGACGATCGGATGCCGCGGCTGGCCCTTCTGCAACTGACCGTCTTCGTCGGCCGGGAAGCGCTTGGCCCCCAAAGTCACCGCCTGATAAATCCGCACGCGCTCGCCGATGATCGCGGTTTCGCCGATCACCACGCCGGTACCGTGGTCGATGAAGAAACTGCGGCCGATCTGCGCACCAGGGTGAATGTCGATGCCAGTGGCCGAGTGGGCGATTTCCGCACTGATCCGCGCCAGCAACGGCAGCCCGGCACGGTACAAATGGTGGGCCAGGCGATGATGGATCACCGCCAGAATCCCCGGATAGCACAACAGCACTTCATCGACACTGCGCGCCGCCGGGTCGCCGTGATAGGCCGCCAGTACGTCGGTGTCCAACAGGCTGCGCAACCCAGGCAAAGCGAGGGCGAAGTCCTGAATGATCTGGATGGTCTTGGCTTCGACTTCGGTATCGGCCTGGGCACTGTGGCGCGCGGCGTAGCGCAATTCGAGCCGCGCCTGGGCCAACAGCGCATTTAATGCCACATCCAGCGTGTGACCGACGTAGAAATCTTCGCTTTCTTCGCGCAGGTCAACCGGCCCCAGGCGCATCGGGAACAGCGCACCGCACAAGGCTTCGAGAATCTCCGCCATGGCTGCCCGGGAGGGCAGTTCGCGACCGCCCTGCTCGCCGCTGGCCCGGCCGTTTTGTGCACGCCACTGTTCACGCGCCGTGCGCAGCTGGCTGACGATGGTCTGCAATTGCCAATGGCTGGAACGCTCACTCACGGTAAAAACTCCTCACGGGCGACCGGACTGTCTGGCCGCACTGACGGCAATTACTTTACGGCAAGGGTCGCAAGGCAAATTAAGAACCAATAGTGCTGTGCTCAGTTCGTTTGGCTATAAGCGATTGGCGGTTGCCCAGGCTTTGGGGCGTGCCTATAGTCCTGAGATCTTCAACGGCCAGTACGGACCCATGATCAAACAACAGCTCGCCCGCTTTAACCGCCTCGACCTGCTCGGTCAGCCCACCGCCCTGGAAAAACTTGAACGCCTGTCGACCTGGCTGGGTCGCGACGTATACGTCAAGCGCGATGACCTGACGCCGCTGGCGATGGGCGGCAACAAGCTGCGCAAACTCGAATACCTGGCCGCCGATGCACTGGCCCAGGGTGCCGACACCTTGATCACCGCCGGCGCGCTGCAATCGAACCACGTGCGCCAGACAGCTGCCATTGCCGCCAAGCTCGGTCTGGGCTGCGTAGCCCTTCTGGAAAACCCCCTCGGCACCGATGACAGCAATTACACCGGCAATGGCAACCGGCTGCTGCTCGACTTGTTCGATGCCAAGGTCGAACTGGTGGAAAACCTCGACAACGCCGACGAACAACTGCAAGCCCTGGCCGGCCGGCTGCGCAGCAACGGCAAGAAGCCGTACCTGGTGCCGATCGGTGGCTCCAACGCGCTGGGTGCCCTGGGTTACGTGCGTGCCGGGCTGGAACTGGCCGGGCAAATCAAGGACACCGGCCTGACCTTCGCCGCCGTAGTCCTGGCCTCGGGCAGCGCCGGTACCCACAGCGGCCTGGCACTGGCCTTGAGTGAAGTGCTGCCGGATCTGCCAGTGATCGGCGTGACGGTCTCGCGCAGCGATGAAGATCAGCGGCCCAAGGTTCAAGGCCTGGCCGAACGCACCGCCGAGCTGCTGGGCGTGAACCTGCCGGAGGCTTTCAAGGTCGAGCTATGGGATGAGTATTTCGCCCCGCGTTATGGCGAGCCGAATGCCGGAACACTGGCGGCGGTGAAGCTGCTGGCGGGCCAGGAAGGCTTGCTGCTGGACCCGGTCTACACTGGCAAGGCCATGGCGGGCTTGCTGGACGGAATCGGGCGTCAGCGTTTCGATGAGGGCCCGATTATCTTCCTGCACACCGGCGGGGCGCCGGCGTTGTTTGCGTACAAGGATTTTCTGTAGGAGCGAGCCTGCTCCGGGCGGCGTTCCGACGATGGACGACAGGGCACCGCGGGGTGTCAGGTTGTCAGCGTTATCGTTGACGACCATCGCGAGCAAGCTCGCTCCTACAGTGAAAACGTAAGCTATTCCAAAATGGAATAACCAGAAGATTAATTATTATTTTCCAATCTAAAAACGCCATCATATAGTCATGCTACAGGCGAATTTCCCGAGAGACGCATACGCTGCTTTAAGGCAGGATAGCGCTGTCGTCAAAATCCCGAATTTGCCAACTTTCCTTAAGCGTCTTCCATAAGAAAACACAGGGGCTTGTCATGAATTTTTCCGCACTACGTCGCAATCTGCTGGTGGGCTCGCTGGGCCTGGCACTGAGCGCTGGCCTGATTGGCCAAGCCGTTGCCGGTGAGCAACTGCAAAAAATCAAAGACGCCGGCGTGATCAACGTTGGCCTGGAAGGCACTTACCCACCGTTCAGTTTCGTCGACGCCGACGGCAAACTGGCCGGCTTCGAAGTCGAGTTCTCCGAAGCCCTGGCCAAAGAGCTGGGCGTGAAGGTCAAGCTGCAACCGACCAAATGGGACGGCATCCTCGCCGCCCTGGAGTCCAAGCGCCTGGACGCGGTCATCAACCAGGTGACCATCTCCGAAGAGCGCAAGAAGAAGTATGACTTCTCCGAGCCGTACACCGTTTCCGGGATTCAAGCGCTGGTGCTGACGAAGAAGGCCGCCGAGCTGAACATCAAGTCCGCCGCTGACCTGTCTGGCAAGAAAGTCGGCGTAGGTCTGGGCACCAACTACGAGCAGTGGGTGAAAGAAAATGTGCCCAAGGCTGACATCCGCACCTACGAAGATGATCCGACCAAGTTCCAGGATCTGCGTGTCGGCCGCATCGACGCCATTCTGATCGACCGCCTGGCCGCGCTGGAATACGCCAAGAAAGCCAAGGACACCACCGCCGCCGGTGATGCGTTCTCCCGTCAGGAAGCCGGCATTGCCCTGCGCAAAGGCGAGCCTGAACTGCTGGCAGCCGTGAACAAAGCCATCGACAAGCTGCGCGCCGACGGTACGCTGAAAAAGCTTTCGGAAAAATACTTCAGCGCTGACGTCACTCAATAATGGAAGAAGCTTTTCAACTCGCACTGGACTCCGTGCCCTTTCTGCTCAAGGGCGCGTACTACACAGTGATCTTGAGCCTGGGCGGGATGTTCTTCGGCCTGGTGATGGGGTTCGGCCTGGCGTTGATGCGCCTGTCGCGTTTCAAACTGGTGAGCTGGATCGCCCGCATCTACGTGTCGTTCTTTCGCGGCACGCCGTTGCTGGTGCAACTGTTCGTGATCTATTACGGCTTACCGCAATTGGGTCTGGAACTCGATCCGCTGCCGGCGGCCCTGATCGGCTTCTCGCTGAACATGGCCGCCTACGCCTGTGAAATCCTGCGTGCCGCGATCAGCTCCATCGAGCGCGGCCAGTGGGAAGCTGCTGCCAGCATCGGCATGACCCGTGCGCAAACCCTGCGCCGGGCCATCCTGCCGCAGGCAATGCGCACCGCATTGCCGCCGCTGGGCAACAGCTTCATTTCGCTGGTCAAGGACACGGCGCTGGCCGCTACCATCCAGGTGCCGGAACTGTTCCGCCAGGCGCAACTGATCACTGCCCGTACCTTCGAAATCTTCACCATGTATCTTGCCGCCGCACTGATCTACTGGGTCCTGGCCACGGTGCTGTCGCACCTGCAGAACCAGTTGGAAGCGCGGGTCAATCGGCACGACCAGGAGTCCTGACCCGATGATTGTCGTGGAAAAACTGACAAAGCAGTTCAAGGGTCAAGTCGTGCTCAACGGCATCGATCTTGAGGTCAAGGAAGGCGAGGTGGTAGCAATCATCGGCCCAAGCGGTTCGGGCAAGACCACCTTCCTGCGTTGCCTGAATTTTCTGGAAGAACCCACCAGCGGCCGGATCAAGGTCGGTGATATCGAGATCGATACCAGCCGTCCCCTGAACCAGCAGCAGAGTCTGGTGCGGCGCTTGCGCCAGCACGTAGGTTTCGTGTTCCAGAACTTCAACCTGTTCCCCCATCGCACCGCCCTGGAAAACGTCATCGAAGGCCCGATCGTGGTGAAAAAGACCCCGCGCGCCGACGCCGTTTCCCTGGGTAAAAAGCTCTTGGCCAAGGTCGGCCTGGCGGGCAAGGAGGACGCTTACCCGCGTCGCCTCTCCGGTGGCCAGCAACAGCGCGTGGCGATTGCCCGGGCGCTGGCGATGGAGCCCGAAGTGATCCTGTTCGATGAGCCGACCTCGGCCCTCGACCCGGAGCTGGTGGGCGAGGTGTTGGCGACCATCCGCGGCCTGGCCGAAGAGAAACGCACCATGGTGATCGTCACCCACGAAATGGGTTTTGCCCGGGACGTGGCCAACCGGGTGGTGTTTTTCGACAAGGGCGTGATCGTCGAGCAAGGCGAAGCGAAGGCGTTGTTTGCCAACCCGAAAGAAGAGCGAACCAAACAGTTCCTGAGCAAGTTCCTGAATAACGCTCACAACTAACAACCCTGCACAACAACGGTAAACTTCCATGGATGGAAGTGACACCCCTCGAAATACACCTCATAAATACCAAACAAAACTCATCCATTCGACACGCATATCCTGTACGCACACGCGGTACATATATATGCATCGCAACAATTAAACAGTGCTGAGCCAATCAGGCTCCTCATGGCAGGACTGTGCCTACGACTTGCACAAAAACGCCTGTATCTCGCCGTTTTCAGCAGACAAATACGACACGCGGACATGGTTTATTTACTTGGGAGTGTAGGAACTTTCTGAATAGCAACACACACCAATCATAACTAATATTTCTTATTGACACCTGATCTTCATGGCTCTTATCTAGTCTCCTGCCAGCAACATTCATCACGCTTGAATCATTATTTCAACTCGAAGTAATGAATGGTTTTTTTCGCTTCGATTTTTAGTTTTTTGATATTCCAGAAACGGACTTCGTTGCAAGACTTCAAGGAGACTTCATGAAAAGCACCTCGAACAAATCCGCGCTTGCGGCCCCGACCCTGGCGCAATCCAACAAGACCGGCATCAACGTCACTTGCGCGGCGCACCTGCTGATCGATGTGGCGCCCTACCCCGCCATGGATGCAGGCGACCTGATCGAACTGTTCTGGGACAACTGCTACGTGGCCTCCCGCGTACTGACGGCCAGCGATGTCGGCCAACCGGTGCAGCTAAGGGTGCCTGAAAGTTTTGTCGCCAACGGTACTTCGAGCATTCACTACCGGGTCATGCAAGTTGGCCGGGGCCCGGCGATATCGGCCAGCCGCAACGTGCAGATCAAACTCGACTGCCCGGGCGGCCAACCCTCCGCGTTGTGCGGCGATGAAAACCAGTGCCTGGCACCGGTGAACATTCCCGAGGCGATTCGCCGTCAGGGGGTCAATACGAGTCAGGTCAAACGCGGTGTTCCCTTGACCATCGAGCCGTACCTGAACATGGCCGTCGACGACGAAATCACCCTGCGCTGGGGCGATGTGCGCATGGACCTGCCACGACTCGAGCCCGCCGATGTCGGCCAACCGATCCAGGTCTGGATACCGCCAGCCATCATCCTCGAAGCCGGCGAAGATCTGCGGCTGGAAGTGACCTACTGCATTCTCGACAGGGTGGGCAACAACTCCCGCTGGGCACCGCCCCGCACGCTAAAGATCGGTTGCGCCAATCCTTATCTGAAAGTCCCCCCGAAAAAAATGCTCAAGGCAGCCGAATCCCGCAAGCAATGAATACAGGGGCCACTCACATCAGCGGGATCATCCTTCTATCCATATTTCTAAAAGTTAGTTCATAAATTATTTATACGCGTTTAGGGTATATACACCGGACCACCGGACATTCTTGTTTTCATGCGCCGCCACAAGCGGCGCTTCCATGAGATGTGAGGTAGGTATGGTCCGGAACACAATCACCCCAGTGCAGATCGCCAGGGCATTGCGTGCAGCCAAGGAGCGGCACTGATGTCCAGTCTGGCAGATGCAATCGTCCAGAGTGACCTGGACGTCGCCCCCCTGTTGTTGCCCGCACAAGTCTTGCGCAACGATGCCCAAGCCATCAAGGCCGCCCACGAGCTGGCGCAAGCCGCCCGCCTGCAAGCGGCCAAACGAGACCAGCAGCGCAAGCTCCCATGGTCTGAAATCGAACAGTTCACCCGCAGCGGCCTGGGCAGCATTTCCATCCCCCGCGAGTACGGTGGCCCGCAAGTTTCGTTCGTCACCCTGGCCGAGGTCTTCGCGATCATTTCCGCCGCCGACCCGGCGCTTGGGCAGATCCCGCAGAACCAGTTCGGCATTCTCAACCTGATCCTCGGCAGCGCAACCGAAACGCAGAAACAACAACTGTTCAAAAGCGTTCTTGATGGCTGGCGCATCGGCAATGCCGGGCCGGAACGCGGCACCAAAAACACCTTGGAACTGAAGGCACGCCTGACCGCCGACGGTGTCCTCAACGGTCAGAAGTTCTATTCCACCGGTGCCCTGTTCGCCCATTGGGTCGCGGTCAAGGCATTGAATGACGACGGCAGGCAGGTGCTGGCGTTCATCCGTCGTGGCACGCCGGGATTGCGCATCGTCGATGACTGGTCCGGTTTTGGTCAGCGCACCACCGCCAGCGGCACGATTTTGCTCAACAACGTGCGAGTCGACTCCGAACTGGTTGTGGATAACTGGAAGATCAACGACACGCCGAACATTCAGGGGGCCGTCTCCCAACTGATTCAAGCGGCCATCGACGCCGGTATCGCCCGAGGCGCCATCGACGACGCCATCGACTTCGTGAAAACCCGCGCCCGGCCATGGATCGACGCCAAGGTCGAGCGGGCCAGCGATGACCTGTACGTGATCGCCGATATCGGCAAGTTGAAAATTGAATTGCACGCCGCCGAAGCGCTGCTGCGCAAGGCCGGACAGGTGCTTGATCAGGTCAGCGCCGCGCCGCTCACCGCCGAGTCAGCCGCCCGCGCCTCGATTGCCGTGGCCGAAGCCAAGGTGCTGACCACCGAGATCTCGCTGCTGGCCAGTGAAAAGCTGTTCGAACTGGCCGGCAGCCGCGCGACCCTCGCCGAATTCAACCTCGACCGTCACTGGCGCAATGCCCGCGTGCACACCCTGCACGATCCGGTGCGCTGGAAGTATCACGCCATCGGCGCCTATCGCCTCAACGGCACGTTGCCTAATCGGCATTCCTGGATCTGACGACCAGACATCTGGAGAACAACATGACAAATTATCAGCACGTCGCGGTCATCACCAGCGATGAACAAGCCCTGATCATTGCCAGCGACCTGGCCGAAGACTTCAAACGCGACAGCGCCTTGCGCGACCGCGAGCGCCGCTTGCCACACCCGGAGCTGGAAGTGTTTTCCCGCTCGGGCCTGTGGGGCATCAGCGTGCCGAAAGAGTATGGCGGCGCCGGCGCTTCCAACGTCACCCTGGCCAAGGTCATCGCATTGATTGCCCAGGCCGACGGCTCGCTTGGGCAAATCCCGCAAAACCATTTTTATGCCCTCGAAGTGCTGCGGGTGAACGGCAACCACGAGCAGAAAAAACGTCTTTATGCCGAAGTATTGGCCGGCCAGCGCTTCGGCAATGCATTGGCCGAACTCGGCACCAAAACCGCCCACGATCGCGTCACCAGCCTGACCCGCGACGGCAGCGGCTATCGCATCAATGGTCGCAAGTTCTACGCCACCGGCGCGATTTACGCCCAGCGCATTCCCACCTCGGTGGTGGATGAAAATGGCGTGCAGCAACTGGCGTTCGTCCCGCGCAACAGCAAGGGCCTGAGTGTGATCGACGACTGGAGCGGCTTCGGCCAGCGCACCACCGGCAGCGGCTCAGTGGTATTTGAAGATGTGTTTGTTGCCGCTGACGATGTGATCCCCTTTCAAAGCGCCTTCGAGCGCCCTACCACGGTTGGCCCACTGGCGCAGATCCTCCATGCCGCCATCGACACTGGCATCGCCCGCGCCGCGTACGAAGATGCGCTGCACTTCGTGCGCACGAAAACCCGGCCATGGATCGACGCTACCCACGAAAAAGCCACGGACGATCCGCTGACCCTCAAGAGCTTCGGCCACCTGAGCATTCGCCTGCACGCCGCCGAGGCGCTGCTGGAGCGTGCGGGCGAATACCTCGACAAGGCCCAGGCCGACACCCATGCCGAGACCGTCGCGGCCGCGTCGATTGCCGTCGCCGAAGCCCGCGCCATCAGCACAGAAATCTCCCTGGCCGCCGGCAGCACGCTGTTCGAACTGGCCGGCAGCCAGGCGACCTTGATCGAACACAGCCTCGACCGTCACTGGCGCAACGCCCGGGTGCACACCCTGCACGATCCGGTGCGCTGGAAGTACCACGCCGTAGGTAATTACTACCTCAACGATGAAAACCCGCCACTGCGGGGGACCATCTGATGGCTGCCACTAAAAAGAAGATCCTGCTCAACGCGTTCAACATGAACTGCATCGGGCACATCAACCATGGTCTGTGGACCCATCCGCGAGATAACTCGACTCAGTACAACACCCTCGAATACTGGACCGAACTGGCGCAGTTGCTGGAGCGCGGGCTGTTCGACGGCCTGTTCATCGCCGACATCGTCGGGGTCTACGACGTCTATCAGAACTCGGTGGACGTGCCGTTGAAAGAGTCGATCCAGTTGCCGGTGAACGACCCGCTGCTGCTGGTGTCGGCCATGGCCGCGGTGACGAAAAACCTCGGTTTCGGCCTGACCGCCAACCTCACCTACGAAGCGCCGTACCTGTTCGCCCGACGCCTGTCGACACTGGATCACCTGAGCCGTGGCCGGGTCGGCTGGAACATCGTCACCGGCTACCTCGACAGCGCCGCCAAAGCCATGGGCCTGAGCGAACAGGTCGAGCATGACCGTCGCTACGACCAGGCCGACGAGTACCTGGAGGTGCTCTACAAACTCTGGGAAGGCAGTTGGGAAAACGGCGCGGTGCTGAACGATCGACAGCAGCGGATCTACGCGCAGCCTGAGAAAGTGCACAAGGTCGAGCACAAGGGCGAGTTCTATCAGGTCGAGGGTTATCACCTGTGTGAACCCTCGCCGCAGCGCACGCCGGTGCTGTTCCAGGCCGGCAGCTCGGATCGCGGCTTGCTGTTCGCCGGGCGCCATGCCGAGTGCGTGTTCATCAGCGGCCAGACCAAGGCATCGACCAAGGCGCAGGTGGACAAGGTGCGCGCCAGCGCCGTCGCCGCCGGACGCAACCCCGAGGACATCAAGGTGTTCATGGGCCTGAATGTGATCGTCGGCGCCACCGAAGACCTGGCCTGGGCCAAGCACGCCGAATACCTGAGCTACGCCAGTGCCGAAGCCGGCGTGGCGCATTTTTCGGCGTCCACCGGGATTGATTTTTCTCAGTATGAAATCGACGAACCGATCCAGTACGTAAAGAGCAACGCGATCCAGTCCGCCACCAAACACCTGCAAAACAACGACTGGACCCGGCGCAAATTGCTCGAACAACACGCCCTCGGCGGTCGCTACATCACCGTAGTGGGTTCCCCGGAACAGGTGGCCGATGAGCTGGAATCGTGGATCGCCGAAACCGGGCTGGATGGCTTCAACCTGACCCGCATCGTCACGCCGGAAAGCTATGAGGATTTCATTGAGCTGGTGATTCCCGAGTTGCAGCGGCGGGGGTCGTACAAGACGGCGTACGACAGCGGCACCTTGCGTCAAAAGCTGTTTCAGCGAGAGGCGTTTTTGCCTGAGCAACATACCGGCTCGGCTTACCGCCGCTAAAAGCTTCGCGAGCAAGCCCGCTCCCACAGGGGAATGCATTCCAGATGTGGGAGCGGGCTTGCTCGCGAAGAGGCCCCACCAGACACCAAAAAATCAATGCACTGACTGGAAAACTCATCATGAAAAAGCACTACCTCTCTCACCCAGTCAAAGCACTGGCCCTGGCCCTCGGCCTGTTCAGCTCGGTGACATTCGCCGCCGACGCGCCGCTGAAAATCGGCACCACCGCCGCCTTCGCCATTCCCCTGGAAGCGGCCGTCGAAGAGGCCTCCAAACAAGGCCTGAAAGTCGAGCTGGTGGAGTTCACCGACTGGATCGCACCGAACGTCAGCCTCGCCGCCGGCGACATCGACGTGAACTACTTCCAGCACATCCCGTTCCTGGAAAACGCCAAGGCCGCTTCGGGTTTCGACCTGGTGCCTTTCGCGCCGGGGATCATCAACAACGTCGGCCTCTATTCGAAAAAATACAAAAGCTTCGACGAACTGCCGCAAGGCGCCAGCGTGGCCATCGCCAACGATCCGATCAACAGCGGTCGTGGCTTGCAGCTACTGGTCAAGGCCGGGCTGATCACCCTCAAGCCCGGCGTCGGCTACAAGGCCACCGAAGAAGACATCATCGCCAACCCGAAGCACATCAAGATCCTCCAGGTCGAAGCCGTACAACTGGTGCGAGCCTATGACGATGCCGATCTGGTGCAGGGCTACCCGGCCTACATTCGCTTGTCGAAAACCTTCGATGCGGGCTCCGCGCTGCTGTTCGATGGCCTCGATCACAAGGAGTACGTGATTCAGTTCGTGATCCAGCCCAAGAGCAAAACCGACCCGCGCCTGATCAAGTTCGTCGACATCTACCAGCACTCACCCGCTGTGCGCGCCGCGCTGGATAAAGCTCACGGCAAGCTCTATCAAGCCGGCTGGGAAAGCTGAGCATGACCGCCGCCATCCAACGGCGACTGGAGATTCCAGAGCCGCAAAGTGCCGAACGCACCGAGCTGCATCCCGAACTGAACCATGCCCACGTCCGCTTCATCGGCCTGGGCAAGACCTACAACGGCCAGCAAGGGCCGGTGGCTGCCCTGCACGGCATCGACCTGGCAATCCAGCGCGGCGAAGTGTTCGGCATCATCGGCCGCAGCGGCGCCGGCAAGTCGTCGCTGATCCGTACCATCAATCGCCTGGAGCAACCGAGCAGCGGTCGGGTGCTGATCGATCAGGTGGACATCGGCGAGTTCGACGAAGACCGCCTGGTGGCGCTGCGTCGGCGCATCGGCATGATCTTCCAGCACTTCAACCTGATGTCGGCCAAGACCGTTTGGCAGAACGTCGAACTGCCGCTGAAAGTCGCTGGCGTGCCCAAGGAACAACGCGAGCAGAAAGTCCGTGAACTGCTGGAACTGGTCGGCTTGCAGACCAAACACAAGGCTTACCCGGCGCAATTGTCCGGCGGGCAGAAACAGCGCGTGGGCATTGCCCGGGCGCTGGTGCATGACCCACAAATCCTGTTGTGCGACGAAGCCACCTCGGCACTCGACCCGGAGACCACGCAATCGATCCTCGGCCTGCTGCGCGAGATCAACCGGCGCCTGGGCCTGACCATCGTTTTGATCACCCATGAGATGGCGGTGATCCGCGAGATCTGTGATCGGGTGGTCGTGCTCGAACACGGCCGCATCGTCGAGCAAGGGCCGGTGTGGGAGGTCTTCGGCAATCCACAGCATGAGGTCAGCAAGACGCTGCTGGCGCCGTTGCAGCACGCATTGCCGCCAGAGCTGCAAAGCCGTCTGTTGGCGCAAGCGACATCCGCCGATGCCGCCGTGGTCCTGCGCTTGCAGTTCACCGGCAGCCAGCGCGACGAACCAGACCTGGCGGCATTGTTCAGTACGCTCGGTGGCCAAGTGCGCTTGCTGCAGGGCGGCGTGGAACGGATTCAGGGCCATGCGCTTGGGCAACTGCTGCTGTCGGTGGCGGGCTCATCCCTCAGTGCCGAAGAGTTGCGTCAACGCGCCGGCCATTGGGCGCAACAGGTGGAGGTACTGGGTTATGTGGTTTGATCGCTTGCTGCAGGGTTTTATCGACACGTTCCTGATGGTCGGCGTGTCGTCGTTGATCGCGCTGTTGGCGGGCATTCCGCTGGCTGTGATCCTGGTCACCAGTTCCAAGGGCGGCATCTACGAAGCCCCGGCGCTGAACCGCGCGCTGGGCGCATTCGTGAACTTGTTCCGCTCGGTGCCTTTCCTGATCCTGATGGTCGCTTTGATTCCGTTCACGCGGCTTATTGTCGGCACCACTTACGGCGTCTGGGCGGCCGTGGTGCCGTTGACCATCGCGGCTACACCGTTCTTTGCGCGGATCGCTGAAGTGAGTTTGCGCGAGGTCGATCACGGACTGATCGAAGCGGCGCAAGCCATGGGCTGCCGGCGTTGGCACATCGTCTGGCATGTGTTGTTGCCGGAAGCCCTGCCGGGGATTGTCGGCGGGTTCACCATCACCCTGGTGACGATGATCAACTCCTCGGCCATGGCCGGGGCGATTGGTGCAGGTGGGTTGGGGGACATTGCGTATCGGTATGGGTATCAGCGCTTTGATAGCCAGATCATGCTGACGGTGATTGTGCTGCTGGTGGCGTTGGTGGCGGTGATTCAGTTGGGGGGTGATCGGTTGGCGCGGGGGTTGAATAAACGCTAACGCTGTAGGAGCGAGCTTGCTCGCGATGGAGGTCAACGATAACGCGGGGAACCTGATTCCCCGTGGCGCCCTCAGGCTTTTCGCGAGCAAGCTCGCTCCTACAGGAGTGGCGATCCTGGTGATATTTCGTACAAAGAAATCAGCGTTTCCGAAGGCCTGTTCCCTTTCCTTTGCAGGACATTTCCTAGATCATTTCGCTCGCTTGCGCCTGCCAAATCCGGTGGCTAGTCTCGGCCCGTCACTGCTCATCAGTGATCGGGTTTAGTCGCCCGGATCTTTCCAGGCGCACAGCGCCACCTCGTGTCAGGTGTTTATTACCTGAAAGTTATGGTGGCTGTGCGCAGGGCACCCTCGGGTGCGCCGGTATTGCCTGGAGACCGGTCGACTAACCTGCGTGCAGCCGCCACCCCTATTCGTTTAGTCGCGATATCGGTTGGCTCCAATTAATTCCAGGAGTTTTACCAATGAAGAAATCCGTTCCCGATCCACCTCCCGAAAATCCCGACAACGAAACCATCACCGAAGACCCGCTCAGGGATCGATCCTCGCTTTACCGCGCCATTGATTTCCACCTCACCGGCAAGCAACCCTCAGCGCCCGATGAACTGCGCTTCTACAACGTCAGCAAAGACGTGAGCTTCGAAGACACCCAGCTCTATGTTGCCGATCTGCTGCGTTGCGCTTCAGTCACGGCGTATCAGTGTGGCGATCAACTCAAGGGGGCTGATCGTGCAATGGTGTTCTCGATCTGGCATCTGCTGGAGATTGCCAAGGCGATGGTGGATCACTCCATTGAATGTCTGGGGATGAAAAAAGGCTGAGTCATTTGTTGTCAGTTCCACCGCCTTCGCGAGCAAGCCCGCTCCCACAGGAGTACGCAGTCAACTGTGGGAGCGGGCTTGCTCGCGAATGGCTGCAAAGCAGCCACCCAACCGATGGCGTATATTCGACCCATCCCACTTGCCTGCGCAGCCAACCATGAAACAAACACCCGACGACCTCGAACAGATCACCTCCACCACCCTGGGCCACTACAACGCGGTCGCCGAAAGCTTCCGTGAAGGAACCCGCGATCACGATGTCAGCCAGAACATCGATGCGCTGTTGCGGCACATTCAGGGCGAGGCGCCGTTCGACATTCTCGATTTTGGCTGTGGCCCGGGCCGGGATTTGCAGACGTTTACCCGCATGGGCCACAAGGCAGTCGGCCTCGACGGCTCGGAAAAACTCGCGCAGTTGGCCCGTGAAGACAGTGGTTGCGAGGTGTGGCAACAGGACTTCCTGAAGCTCGATCTGCCGGCCGAGCGTTTCGACGGGATCTTTGCCAATGCGGCGCTGTTTCATGTTCCGCGCCAGGAATTGCCACGGGTGTTGAAGCAGTTGCGGGGAGCGTTGAAACCGGGTGGCGTGTTGTTCAGTTCCAATCCCCGTGGCGAGAATCAGGAAGGCTGGAACGGGCCGCGTTATGGGTCGTACCACGACCTGGCGGCCTGGCAGCAATTGTTGATCGAGGCGGGGTTTGTGGAGCTTGAGCATTACTACCGGCCGGCAGGGCTGCCGCGAGAGCAGCAGCCTTGGTTGGCGAGTGTCTGGCGCAAGGTGTAAAGCCCGCAGATTTGCGGTGGTTGTGCTGACGTCTTCGCGGGCAAGCCCGCTCCCACAGGGATTGCGCTGAACCCTGTGGGAGCGGGCTTGCTCGCGAATAGAGCGCGAAGCGCTCGCCCTTACTGCACCTCTTTCTTCGGCTCGCGAATCTTGTACCAGGCCACATACAGCGCCGGCAAAAACAGCAGCGTCAGCAAGGTGGCGATGACGATCCCGCCGATCATGGCGTAGGCCATCGGCCCCCAGAACACTTCCCGGGCAATCGGGATCATCCCCATGCTCGCCGCTGCCGCGGTCAGCAGGATCGGCCGACGTCGATGCTCGGTGGCCTGCACCACCGAGTCCCACGGCGTATAGCCCTTCTGCTCGTACTCCTCGATCTGGGTCACCAGGATCACCGAGTTACGGATGATGATACCGATCAGCGCCAGAATCCCGAGGATCGCCACGAAGCCCATTGGCGTACCTGTAGGCACCAGCGCAAGTACCACGCCGATCAGCCCCAGCGGCGCGACGCTGGCCACCAGGAACAGCTTTTGCACGCTGTGCAACTGGATCATCAGGAAGGTCGCCATCAAAAACAGCATCAGCGGCACAACCTTGGCAATCGGTCCCTGGGCCTTGCCGCTTTCCTCCACCGTACCACCGGTGGCGACCTTGTAGCCCGCCGGCAATTTGGCAGCGAAATCGTCGATGGACGGCTTGAGGATTCTCACCAGGTCGGTCGGCTGGATCTCGTCGCGTATCGCCGCCTTGATGGTGATGGTCGGCAGGCGATCGCGACGCCACACCAGCGGCTGTTCCAGTTCGTAGCGCACCGTGGCGAACGCCAGCAGTGGAATCGACGTGCCGCCAGGCGTGACGATTTGCAGGTTCTGCAGGGTTTCCGGTGTTCCGCGCTCGGAATCCACCGCACGCCCGACCACGTTGATCAGATAGATGTCGTCATCGACCTGGGTCACCGACTGGCCGCTGACGATGCTGTTCATCAGGTTGGCCACATCCTCGGAAGACAGCCCCAACTGCCGCGCCTTGTCCTGGGCGATGTCGATGCGCAGGACTTTGCCCGGCTCGTTCCAGTCGTAGATGATCTCGCCAACGTGCGGGTTCTTGTCCAGCTCGGTGGCCAGGTCGATGGCATGTCGGCGCACTTGGTCGATGTCCTTGCCGCTGACCCGGTACTGGATCGGACGCCCTACCGGCGGGCCCATTTCCAGTGCCTGGACATAACTGCCGATGCCGACGAAGTCGTTGCGCAAGCGCTCGCGAAGCTTCTGCATCATGGCCTCGCGGGTATGGCCTTTGCTGACGATCACCAACTGCGCGTAAAACGGGTTTTGCAGTTGCTGGTCCAGTGGCAGGTAGAAGCGGATGGCGCCCTGACCGACGTAAGTGCTCCAGCGCACGATGTCCGGATCGTCCTTGAGCGTGGCCTCGAGTCGGTCGACAGCCCGGCGGGTTTCGTCGATCGAGGCGTTTTGCGGCAGGTTCAGGTCCACGAGGATTTCCGGTCGATCCGAAGACGGGAAGAACTGGTTCTGCACGTAGCGCATGCCAAACACCGCCAGTACAAAGCACAGTACGGTGATGCCGATGGCCCACCAGCGATTGCGCATGCACCATAGCAGCCCGCCGTTGAACGCCTTGCCGATACGCCCGGGTTCGCCTTCATGGGGTTTCACGTTGGTGCTGAGGATGTGCACGCCGATCACCGGCGCAAACAGCACCGCCACCACCCATGACACCAGCATCGCACAGGCAATCACCGCAAACAGGGTGTAGGTGTACTCGCCGGCGGAGCTGGCGTTCAAGCCGATCGGCACGAAGCCCGCCACCGTGACCAGCGTACCGGTGAGCATCGGGAACGCCGTGGAGGTGTAGGCGAAGGTCGCCGCTTGCTCCTTGGTTTCGCCCAATTCCAGGCGCGTGACCATCATTTCCACGGTGATCATCGCATCGTCCACCAGCAGGCCGAGGGCGATGATCAGTGCACCGAGGGAAATCCGCTGCATGGTGATGCCGCTGTATTCCATGAACACGAAGACCATCGCCAGCACCAGCGGGATCGAGCACGCCACCACCAGCCCGGCGCGCACGCCAAGGCTGACGAAGCTGACCAGCAGCACGATCACCACCGCCTCGAACAACGCGCTGGTAAAGCCGCCAACGGCCTCCTCCACCACCACGGCCTGGTCGGAGACGTTGTAGATGCCGACACCGACCGGCAAGTCGGCAGTCAACTCGTCGATACGGGTATGCAAGGCCTTGCCGAATGCCTGGACGTTGCCTCCCTTCTGCATGGCGATCGCCAGGCCGATGGCCGGCTTGCCGTTGAAGCGGAATTCCGGCGAGGCCGGATCGACGTAGCCACGGCTGATTTCGGCGATGTCGGCCAGACGATAAAAGCGGTCGTTGAGCTTGAGGTTGACCTCGGCCAGGTCTTTCTCCGAAGCGAATTGCCCCGATGTCCGCACCGAAATCCGCTCCGGCCCGGCCTCGATGACACCTGCCGGGGTCACGGCGTTCTGGGTTTGCAGGCTCTGCACCACCTGACGCTGATCTATGCCCAGCGCGGCGAGTTTGCGCGTGGAGAAGTTCAGGTACAGCACTTCGTCCTGCTGGCCGACCATCTCGATCTTGCCCAGCCCCGGCACGCCGCGAATTTCCATGCGGGCCTGTTCCACGTAGTCGCGCAACTGACGCATGGTCAGGCCGTCAGCGGTAAAGGCGTAGATCGACCCGAAGACGTCACCGAACTCGTCGTTGAACGACGGCCCCTGTATGCCTTGCGGGAACTGGTACTTGATGTCGTTGATCTTCTTGCGCACCTGGTACCAGATTTCCGGGATGTCCTTGGCACTGGTGGTGTCGCGCAGGTACACGTACACCGTGGACTCGCCTGGGCGCGTGTAACTTTTCACGTAGTCGAGGGAGTCGAGCTCTTCGAGCTTTTTCTCGATCCGGTCGGTGATCTGCTCGAGGGTTTCCTCCTGGGTCGCCCCCGGCCATTTGCTCTGGATCACCATGGTCTTGATGGTGAACGAAGGGTCTTCTTCACGCCCAAGGTTGAAGTACGAGAACACACCCATCAGCAACGCGACGAACATCAGATACCAGATGAACGACTGATGCTTGAGGGCCCATTCCGAGAGGTTGAAAGGCCCTTTCATTGACTGTCCTCGTCGATTTTCACTTGTTGCCCCGGCTTGAGGCTGTTGACACCGGCACTGACCACCCGCTCGCCGTTCTTCACGCCGCCGGCCAGCACCACGGTGTTGCCGGTGCGGCTGATCACGGTGATGTCACGGGGGGAGACGGTTTTACTCTGTGCATCAATCACCCAGATGCGCGGCTTGCCATCCACCTCCTGCAGCGCGGTGACAGGCAACTCGATGCGCGGCTTGATCGCCGAGCTCAAGGTGACGCTGATTGCCGTGCCCAGACGAAAGCCGACTGGCGTTTCAGCCAGGGTCAGGCGGGCGCGACGAGTGCGCGTGGCGCTTTGAGCCTGAGGCTCGATTTCGCGGATGACAGCCGTGGTGTTGATGCTCGGATCAAGTTGCACCGCGACCAGGAACACCACATCTTTGGGCAGTTGATCAACCAGGGTATCGGGCAGGTCGATCACCGCTTCCTTGATGTCCGGTTGCGCCAGGGTCACCACTTGCTGGCCGGCCGTGACCACTTGCCCGGCCTCGGCGCTCCACGCGGTGACCACGGCTTTATGATCGGCGCGCAACTCGGTGTAGCCCAGTTGGTCCTTGCTCTGGTTGACGGCGGCCCGGGCCTGATCGAGGGAGGCCTGGGTGGTTTTCAGGTCGGTGTTGGCCGCGTCGAGTTGCGCTTGCGCACCAACCCCACGGTCAAACAAGGCTTGCTGACGCTGGGCAGTGGCCTTGGCGTTGATCAGTTGCGCCTGGATTTTCGACAGATCACCCTGAGCCGAACGCAATTGGTTCTGCTGATCGGAAGGATCGAGGGTGGCGAGCAACGTCCCCTTCTCGACCTCGGCGCCGACATCGACGTTACGACTGGCGATTCGCCCGCCCACGCGGAACCCGGTATTGCTTTCATAGCGTGCCTGGATACTGCCGGCGAAGCGGCCCAGGTCCTCTTCATTCAAGGTCTGGACCTTGATCGACAGCACCGGCCGTACCGGTGCCGGCGGTGGTTCGCTTTTGGAACAGGCGCTCAGCACCAGCCCGATGGACAACGCCCATAAAGGCTTCATGGCTTGGCTCCCCAGGTCAGATCCTTGTAGGTGTTTTCGGCAATCTCGACTTCCATGTCCGGGTGCAACAACTGCCCGCCCGCGACGATGACTTTGTCCCCTTCCTTCAACCCGTCGCTGATGATGACCTTGCCGGTCAGGTAGCGGCCGACCGTCACCGAATGCAACTGGGCCTTGCCCTTGTCGTCGACAATCCAGACCGCAGGTTTACTGATGTTCTTGGTCAGCGCCGACCACGGCAGCTCGATGGCCGCCTTGCCCGAGCCCCTGGCCGTGGCACTCACCACCGAGCCCAATTGCATGCCCTCGGGCAGTTTGTCGAGGCCGACCTTGACCTGCACGGTGCCGGATTGCGCCGATACCGACGGGGTGACTTCACGTACGGTGCCAGTGGTTTTGATGGCGGGGTTGTCGACCAGACTCAGGACAATGGTCTGATCCTTCGGCTTATGGGCCAGCAGCGATTCATAGACGTTGAACACGGCATCCCGGTCGCCGTCCCGGGCCAGACTGAAGACCGGCATCGTCGCCTGCACCACCTGACCGACTTCCGCCTGGCGTTCGGTAATGATCCCCGGCGCATCGGCGACCAGCGCCGTATAGCTCAACTGATCCCTGGCATTGGCCAACTGCGCCTGGGCAGCGCTCAAGGCACTCTGGCTACTGTTCAAGGCAGCCTGGGCCGAATCATATTCGCTCTGACTGGTGTAGCCCTTGGGCAAGAGTTTTTGCTGACGCACGAACGCCGCCGCACTCTGCTTCACCCGCGCCTGTTCGGCGACCACTTGCGCCTGGGCCGAGTCGACACTGGCCTGCAGATCCTTGGGATCGAGCCGGGCGAGCACTTGCTTGGCGGTCACGCGATCACCGACGTCAACCGAGCGCTGGATGATCTTGCCGCCCACACGGAAAGACAGTTCCGTCTGTACCCGCGCCTGGATATCGCCGGTGAGGGTGACCGAGGCGGCGTAATCCGTTGGCTTGACGATTTGTACGAACACCCGCGGCAGGTATTCCTGCACGGGTTTTTTCTCCTCGCACGCCGTTAGCAGGGTGACGACACTCAAGGCCATTAGTACTTTCAGTCCGGGAACCGCCATGCAAACTCCTTGGCCTTTTTTGTGGACAACTCGACAGAGAGCTTAGAACAGGATTTCAACCTTGCACGTGCGTCTTATGAAGAAAGAATTCGCACTGCCTTGCCCCTGAAACACTTGCCATAGACGCCTGCGCATGCCTGACAATGAGTCCCGGTCGACCCTCTCAGGAACCCATATGCTCAACACTCTCGCGGTGGCCAATTACCGTTCGATCAACAAACTGGTGATCCCGCTGGGCCGACTGAATCTGATCACCGGGCCCAACGGCAGCGGCAAATCCAACCTGTACCGTGCGCTGCGCCTGCTGGCGGAAACCGCCCACGGCGGGGTGGTCAATGCCCTGGCCCGTGAAGGCGGGCTGGATTCAACCTTCTGGGCCGGCCCGGAAACCCTCTCCCGGCGCATGCGCACCGGCGAAGTCGCCATCGAGCCCAGCGTGCGCCAAGGCGTCAAACGCCTGCGCCTGGGGTTTGCGGGAGAGGATTTCGGCTACTCGATCAGCCTCGGCCTGCCCGATTCCAATGGCCATTTCATGCTGCCCGGGTGCAGCACGCCGATACCTTCTTATTTCAGCCTCGACCCGCAGATCAAACGCGAATGCCTGTGGGCAGGCGCGTTCTATCGCCCGGCCAGTCTGCTGGTCGATCGTGAAGGCCCGATGATCCGTGCCCGCGCCGATCGTCGCTGGGACGTGCTGGCGCAACATACACCGACGTTCGACAGCCTGTTCGATCAGGTCGGCAATCTGCGCAGTTCCCCGGAAGTGCTGGAGATGCGCGAGTTCATCCGTCGCTGGCGCTTTTACGATCACTTTCGCAGCGATGCCGACGCGCCGGCCCGTCAACCGCAACTGGGCACCCGCACGCCGGTGCTGCATCACGACGGGCGCGATCTGGCGGCGGCCTTGCAGACGATCATCGAAATAGGTGATCCCGAGGCGTTGCGGGCTGCGATCAGCGACGCGTTTCCCGGTGCACGACTGCACATCGAACCACTGCCGGGTGGGCGCTTCGCCATCGAATTCTTTCAGGAAGGATTGTTGCGGCCGCTGTCGGCCGCCGAGTTGTCGGACGGGACGTTGCGCTATTTGCTGTTGGTCGCGGCGCTGCTGACGCCACGGCCGCCGACATTGATGGTGCTGAACGAACCGGAAACCAGCCTGCATCCGGACCTGCTGCCGGCACTGGCGCGCTTGATCATCCGCGCCTCCGGGCAGTGCCAGGTGTGGGTGGTGTCCCATGCCCGGCGGTTGATTTCGGCCTTGCAGCAGGACCCCGACTGCAACTGCATCGTGCTGGAGAAAAATCTTGGCCAGACCGCAATTGTCGGCCAGCGCATGCTGGATGAACCCGCATGGTATTGGCCGGATTGAACGGCGCGTAATTTGCCGGGAGATGGAAGACGTCTGTTTTCCCTTGCGTGTCGACTGATACTCCCTCTTCGCGAGCAGGCTCGCTCCCACACGCAATGTGCACAGGCAAAAAAAACGCCGACGCTATTGCTAGCTGTCGGCGTTTGAAACCTTGAAGGGGTTTACTTCGCGAATCAGAACGCTGGCAGTACCGCGCCGCTGTACTTCTTCTCGATGAAAGCTTTCACTTCCGGGCTGGTCAGGGCCTTGGCCAGTTTCTGGATGGCAACGCTGTCCTTGTTGTCCGGACGGGCCACCAGGAAGTTCACGTAAGGCGAATCGGCGCCTTCGATCACCAGCGCGTCTTTAGCCGGGTTCAGACCCGCTTCCAGCGCGTAGTTGGTGTTGATCATGTCCAGGTCAACTTGATCCAGCACGCGCGGCAGCATGGCCGATTCAAGCTCCTTGAACTTGAAGTTGTGCGGGTTCTTGGCGATGTCTTTTGGCGTGGCCAGGGCGTTTTTCGGGTCTTTGAGCTCGATCAGGCCAGCCTTCTGCAGCAGGATCAGGGCACGGCCGCTGTTGCTGCCTTCGTTCGGGATGGCGATGGTCGCGCCGTCTTTCAGCTCAGCCAGGGTTTTGACTTTCTTCGAGTAGCCGCCGAAGGGTTCGACGTGCACACCGATCACGGTTTCCAGGTGGGTGCCTTTACCTTCGTTGAAGCTCTTGAGGTACGGCAGGGTCTGGAAGTAGTTGGCGTCCAGGCGCTTCTGGTCGACCTGTACGTTCGGCTGAACGTAGTCGGTGAAGACTTTGATTTCCAGGTCCACGCCTTCTTTGGCGAGGGTTGGCTTGATCAGCTCAAGAATCTCGGCGTGTGGAACCGGGGTTGCCGCAACCACCAGTTTCTCGCCAGCCTGGGCCAGGCCCGCAGTCAGGGCAGCCGCCAGCGCGGTGAACAACAGAACCTTTTTCATGCAGTGTCCTTATCGAAAATCGCAATCGCTTGTGGCGACGGCTTGAAAATGAGAGTGCCGGTGAAGTGCTATCGCTGGCGTGAAGCGGACAATACCGGGATTTTTTATTCCCGAACAATAACGTTTATTCAGCTTCATATTCCATTTTGTTCATACAGCTCTAACCCGCACCTTACCCTGTAGGAGCGAGCCCGCTCGCGATGGTCGCCAGGACAACGCGGGCATTCAGGAAACCCGCGTCATCGTTGACGACCATCGCGAGCAGGCTCGCTCCTACAGGAGGCCGGTGCCTTTAAGTATTTGTTTCAAGGCGTCTTTTTCGGCATCGGAACCGTTGCCAAGAATCTGCTTGAGCTGCCGTTCGATCTGTCCCAGACCTTCATCAGGCAAATTCAAATGCTCCGGCAAGATCTCGTCGCCGGTACTCACCAACAGCGCAAAGTGGATGACGTTTTCCAGTTCCCGGGTATTGCCCGGCCAGCGGTGACGTTCCAGCACGCGTTGCGCGGCCTCGCTGATCAGCGGTACCGGCAGCTCCAGGCGTTGGCTGTAGATGCCGAGGAAGTACTCCGCCAGCGAGAGGATATCCCCCACCCGCTCGCGCAGTGCCGGCAGTTCGAGCGGGCCTTCGCTGAGGTAGTGATAGAGCCGCTCATGGAATTTTCCGGCGGCAACCGCCTGGGCCAGATCGATGCTGGTGGCCGCCACCAGGCGCACATCCACCGGGCTCGGCTGATGAGCGCCGACACGGGTGACTTCGTGGTTCTCCAGGGCGGCGAGCAGTTTGATCTGGATCGGCAGCGGCAGGTCGCCGATTTCGTCCAGGTACAGCGTGCCGCCGTTGGCCGAGCCGAACCACCCGGCACGACTGCTCGCTGAACCGCTGTAGCTGCCCGCGGCGTAGCCAAACAGCTCGGCGTCGGCGTAAGTCGGGCTGATGGCGCCGCAGTTGACCGACACGAATAACCCGCCGCGATCACTGGCGCGATGGATATGGCGGGCCAGCAATTCCTTGCCGGTGCCGGTTTCGCCGCGGATCAGCACTGACACTGAACGCGTGGCCAGTTGCTCAAGGTCTTCGCGTAATTGCCGTGAACGCGGATCGACAAACACCAGCGCCTTGGCGCGGATGCTCAGGGGACTTTTTTCAGCATCGGGAAAGGTCAGCAGCGGCTGGCCGAAGGTTTCAAAGCTCATGGCAGACTCCCGCCCAAAACCGCCGGGAGACGGGGGCGTTAAATAAATAAAGTGTTCAAGCGCGGCGCAGGGCGTGGTGTTCCATGCGGTTTTGCAGGCGATAGAGATAGGCAAAACCCTGCTCCCAGCGCTGGTGACCGGACTTCACGTTGATATGCCCCGCCCCCGCCAGAATCCCCGCCTCGGCGCCCCAGTTGCGCGCCAGTTGCAGGG
>NZ_JBGLYV010000032.1:0-65095 GCF_047304225.1 Pseudomonas sp. Pseusp3
GGGGGGCCCCCGTTTTTTGTTGTGGTTCGCGCCCCCCCCCCCCGGGGGGGCCCCCAAACTCAACCCTTATACAATCCGGGGCTCCGCGGGGGGGGCTTTTAACCCCCCCCCCACGCCCAAATCGAACTTGCGCGGGTTCGGGTCCTGCGCGTAGGCCTCCATCAGGCCGAGGATCGGGTCGCCAGGTACTCGACCGATGGCGTCGAAATGCATTATTTGCGCCCCTCAGCGTCCTTCGCTACTTCGTCAGTGCGCGCGGCCATGATGAAGTCGTTGCGGTGCAGGCCCTTGATCGAGTGGCTCCACCAGGTCACGGTCACTTTGCCCCACTCGGTCAGCAGGCCCGGGTGGTGGCCTTCGGCTTCGGAGATTTCACCGACGGCGTTGGTGAAGGCCAGGGCATGTTTGAAGTTCTTGAACAGGAAGACCTTTTCCAGCTGCATGATGCTGTCGCGTACTTCGATGTTCCAGTCCGGGATCTGCTTGATCAGGATCGGCAGTTCTTCATCGCTGACTTGTGGGGCGTCGGCGCGGCAGGCTTCGCAATGGGCTTGGTTCAAAGTGGACATGGTGTGGTTCCTGAAATCGAGTGTTTTTATATCGGTCGACAGTTCCGTCACGCTAAACCAAAGCGACGGTGACTGACAGACTCACTTGTCAGCAAAAGTCGCGGTTCACGCAGCCTTTGGCGGAAATTTCGGGGTGTGCAGACCCATCTGCATCGCTTGCTTGACCATGCCCATGATGTCTTCGTGGGCCAGGTCGAACAGGCGCTTGAGGTTCGGCAGAACGAAATACAGGGGTTGCAGGATGTCGATGCGGTACGGCGTGCGCATGCATTCCAGCGGGTCGAAGGCTTGATGTTCAGGCTCGTTCGACAGGCAGTAAACGGTTTCCTTCGGCGAAGACAGAATGCCGCCGCCGTAGATGCGCTGGCCTTGCGGGGTGTCGAGCAGACCGAATTCGATGGTCATCCAGTACAGGCGCGCCAGGTACACGCGCTCTTCCTTGGTCGCCTTGAGGCCGAGCTTGCCGTAGGTGTGGGTGAATTCAGCGAACCAGGGGTTGGTCAGCAACGGGCAGTGGCCAAAGATCTCGTGGAAAATGTCCGGCTCTTGCAGGTAGTCCAGTTCTTCGCGAGTGCGAATAAAGGTCGCCACTGGAAACTGCTTGCTGGCCAGCAATTCGAAAAAGGTCTGGAAGGGAATCAGTGCCGGAACCCGGGCAACCTGCCAACCGGTAGTTTCACCGAGGACCTTGTTGATTTCGCCGAGTTGAGGAATGCGGTCGTGGGGCAGACCGAGTTTTTCGATACCGTCCAGGTATTCCTGGCACGCACGCCCTTCGATCACTTTCAGTTGACGAGTGATCAGCGTGTTCCACACCGCGTGTTCTTCGGCGGGGTAGTCGATAAAACCTTGCGCATCGGGCTCGCGAGCCACGTATTGCGTCTGCTTCATGCTGCTCTCCTGCTAGGGGGATTCGTTCTTGTTATGTGCTGCTATAGACCTAGAAATACCCCATGAATTGCAGCGTTGCAGCAGGTGTCGGGCGTCGTGCACAGGAAAACTCCTCGATAAACGTAAAATTTTCGTTACGAATTTGTCGCGATCGCGCAGCCATTGAGATTTCCCGGTTTGAAAAACGCTTTGCCTGTCACATAATCTTGACGACTATCTGGGTGCCTCGAAAGAAAAATGCGATCGAACGCGCACTGCAATACCCCTGTGGGAGCGGGCTTGCTCGCGAAAGCGTCGGCATAGTCAACATTGATGTATCAGACAGACCGCCTTCGCGAGCAAGCCCGCTCCCACAGGACCTCAACCTCACTCACTGCATTTTCGGGCCTTTTATATGCGTATCAAAGTCCACTGCCAGAACCGCATAGGCATCCTGCGCGACATTCTCAATCTGTTGGTGGAGTACGGGATCAACGTGGCCCGCGGTGAGGTGGGCGGTGAGCATGGCAATGCCATCTACCTGCATTGCCCGAACCTGATCAACATTCAGTTCCAGGCCTTGCGTCCGAAATTCGAAGCGATTGCCGGGGTCTTTGGCGTCAAGCGTGTAGGGCTGATGCCCAGCGAGCGTCGGCACATGGAACTCAATGCACTGCTCGGTGCGCTGGAGTGTCCGGTGCTGTCGATCGATATGGGCGGTTCCATTGTCGCGGCCAACCGGGCAGCGGCGCAGTTGCTCGGAGTGCGGGTCGACGAGGTGCCGGGTATTCCCCTGTCGCGGTACGCCGAAGATTTCGATTTGCCGGAACTGGTGCGCGCCAACAAGTCGCGGATCAACGGGCTGCGGGTCAAGGTCAAGGGTGATGTGTTTCTGGCCGACATCGCGCCATTGCAATCGGAGCACGACGACAGTGAGGCCATGGCTGGTGCGGTGCTGACGCTGCACCGCGCCGACCGGGTGGGCGAGCGCATCTATAACGTGCGCAAGCAGGAGCTGCGCGGCTTCGACAGCATCTTTCAGAGCTCGAAAGTGATGGCCGCGGTAGTGCGCGAAGCGCGGCGCATGGCGCCGCTGGATGCGCCGCTTTTGATCGAAGGGGAAACCGGTACCGGTAAAGAATTGCTGGCGCGAGCCTGCCATCTGGCCAGTCCTCGCGGGCAGTCGCCGTTGATGGCGCTCAATTGTGCCGGTCTGCCGGAGTCCATGGCCGAGACTGAACTGTTCGGTTATGGCCCTGGTGCCTTTGAAGGGGCGCGGGCCGAAGGCAAGCTCGGGCTGCTGGAGCTGACGGCGGGCGGTACGCTGTTTCTCGATGGCGTTGGGGAAATGAGCCCGCGCTTGCAGGTGAAATTGCTGCGCTTCTTGCAGGACGGTTGCTTCCGTCGGGTGGGCAGTGATGAAGAGGTCTACCTCGACGTGCGAGTGATCTGCGCGACTCAGGTCGACCTGTCCGAATTGTGTGCTCGCGGCGAGTTCCGCCAGGACCTCTATCACCGCTTGAATGTGTTGTCGCTGCACATCCCGCCGTTGCGCGAATGCCTCGACGGATTGACGCCGCTGGTGGAGCACTTCCTCGATCAGGCCAGTCGGCAGATCGGCTGTTCGCTACCCAAACTCGCCCCGGCGGCCATGGAGCGGCTCAGTCACTACCATTGGCCGGGTAACGTGCGGCAACTGGAGAACGTGCTGTTCCAGGCGGTTTCCCTGTGCGACGGCGGCACGGTCAAGGCCGAGCATATTCGTCTGCCGGATTATGGCGTGCGTCAGCCTCTTGGCGATTTTTCGCTGGAAGGGGGGCTGGACGAGATCGTCGGGCGTTTCGAGAAAGCCGTGCTGGAGCGGTTGTATTCCGAGCATCCTAGCAGTCGGCAACTGGGCAAGCGCCTGGGGGTTTCACATACCACCATTGCCAACAAGTTGCGCGAGTATGAGGTGGGCAAGACCGAGTCTTGACTGAAATCTGCGGCGTAATTGCCGGCCTCTTCGTCGGATCGCCGCCCGGAGCAAGCCCGCTCCCACATTTGGACGGCGTTCTCCCTGTGGGAGCGGGCTTGCTCCGGGCGGCGATCCGACGAAGGCGACAGTTCAGTCACTCAAGAGGCCGGCTCTTGCCACCCACCGGCATGACACCGCCGGTTTTTCGTCTCCGATACAAATCACCAATCCCCTCTGATCCCTTCAAGTCCTTTGTTTGCCGGGCCTCGCGCCGCCAAAAACAAGTTGGTCTGCAAATTGCTTATGGCTCAGCAGTACAGCAGTGGACGGCAAACGTCCGGCAGGCAGAGGAAAGAGTGTGGACAAGTACCTTTATGTGGCAATGACCGGCGCCAGCCAGAATGCACTGGCGCAAAAGGCTCATGCCAACAACCTCGCGAACATCTCCACCAACGGCTTCCAGAAAGACCTGGAGCAGGCCCGTTCGATGCCGGTGTTCGGTGACAGCTTTCCGGCGCGTGCGTTTGCCATGTCCGAACGCCCAGCCACCGATTTCTCCCCGGGCTCGCTGGTGGAAACCGGCCGCGACCTCGACGTTGCCGTGCAAGGCAATGGCTGGATTGCCGTGCAGAACCCCGATGGCGCTGAAAGCTACGTGCGCACCGGCAGCCTGAACGTTGACGCCCTGGGCGTGTTGCGCGCCGGCAACGGCATGCCGGTCATGGGCAATGGCGGGCCGATTGCCGTGCCGCCGGAGCAGCAGATCGAAGTCGGTGAAGACGGCACCATCAGCATCCGCGCAATGGGCGAAGGTCCCCGGGTGATGGCTGAGGTCGACCGCATCAAGCTGGTCAACCCGGACCTCAAGAACATGACCAAGGGCCTGGATGGTTCGATCCACACCAAGGACGGCAAGCCGGCGCAGGCTGATGCCGGCGTCAAGCTGGTGTCCGGGTTCCTCGAGTCGAGCAACGTCAATGCCGTGGAAGAGATGACCTCGGTACTGGCCTTGTCCAAGCAGTTCGAGCTGCACATCAAGATGATGAACACCGCCAAAGACGATGACCAGGCCATGGCTCGGGTCTTGCAGATCAGCTAATTATCAGAACGTCGCGCCGTAAAACAGGCGCACGAGGAGAATCGAATGCTTCCGGCTCTATGGGTTGCCAAAACAGGTCTGTCCGCCCAGGACACCAACCTGACCACCATTTCCAACAACCTGGCGAACGTGTCGACCACGGGTTTCAAACGTGACCGCGCCGAGTTCCAGGACTTGCTCTACCAGATCAAGCGTCAACCAGGCGCCCAGTCGACCCAGGACAGCGAACTGCCGTCGGGCCTGCAACTGGGTACCGGTGTGCGCATCGTCGGCACCCAGAAAAACTTCACCGCCGGCAGCCTGCAAACCACCGAGCAGCCACTGGACATGGCCATCGACGGTCGCGGTTTCTTCCAGATCCTGCAACCGGACGGCACTACGTCCTACACCCGTGACGGTACGTTCCACCTGGACTCCAACGGCCAGATCGTGAACGCCAGTGGCTTTGCCCTGGAGCCGGCCATTGTCATTCCGAACGACGCGCAGACCTTCACGGTCGGCCGCGACGGCACCGTGTCCATCACCATTGCCGGCAACCCGGCTGCCCAGGTGATCGGCAACCTGCAAACCGCCGACTTCATCAACCCGGCCGGCCTGCAGGCAGTGGGCAACAACCTGTTCCTGGAAACCGCTGCCAGTGGCGCGCCGCAAGTCGGCACACCAGGCCTGAACGGTTTCGGCACCACACTGCAGAACACCCTGGAAACGTCCAACGTCAGCACCGTTGAGGAGATGGTCAACATGATCACCACCCAGCGCGCCTACGAGATGAACTCCAAGGTGATCTCCACCGCCGACCAGATGCTCTCGTTCGTAACGCAGAATCTGTAATCAAGTCTATGTGGCGGCCCTGAGGCTGCCTGCTACACCGTGAGGTAGGGTCATGAATCGCTATGTATCTGTTCTGGCACTGAGTGGGATCGCCGCGCTCGCAGGTTGCGTTCCTGCGACGCCCAAGCCCAATGACCCTTACTACGCTCCGGTGTTGCCGCGCACGCCGTTGCCGGCGGCGGCGAACAACGGCTCGATCTATCAGGCCGGTTTCGAACAGAACCTCTACAGCGACCGCAAGGCGTTCCGGATCGGTGACATCATCACCATCACCCTGAACGAAAGGACCCAGGCCAGTAAAAACGCCAACTCGCAGGTGGCCAAGAACAGCAAGACCGGCATCGGCCTGACCTCGCTGTTCGGTTCTACGCCCAACACCAACAACCCGTTCGGCGATGGCGATCTGAGCCTGAGCGCCAGCTACGAAGGCGACCGCGCCACCAAGGGTGACAGCAAGGCGGCCCAGGGCAACACCCTGACCGGCTCGATCACCGTAACCGTAGCCGATGTGTTGCCCAACGGCATCATCGCGGTGCGCGGTGAGAAGTGGATGACCCTCAATACCGGCGACGAACTGGTACGGATTGCAGGTCTCGTTCGCGCCGATGACATCGCTACCGACAACACCGTGTCGTCGACCCGTGTCGCCGATGCGCGCATCACCTACTCGGGCACCGGTTCGTTTGCCGATGCGAGTCAGCCAGGCTGGTTCGACCGTTTCTTCCTCAGCCCGCTGTTCCCTTTCTAGGTGGCTTTCCAGTTGAGCATGTTGAACTTCAAACACCTTATGGTGGGCGCCCTGTTGCTGTCCGTGGCCTTCGATGCTCAAGCCGAGCGCCTGAAGGACATCGCCAGCATTTCCGGCGTGCGTTCCAACCAGTTGATCGGCTACGGCCTGGTGGTCGGGCTTAACGGCACCGGCGACCAGACGACGCAAACCCCGTTCACCCTGCAGACCTTCAACAACATGCTCTCGCAGTTCGGCATCAAGGTGCCGCCGGGCTCGGGCAACGTGCAGTTGAAGAACGTCGCGGCGGTGTCGATCAGTGCCGATCTGCCGGCGTTCGCCAAGCCGGGGCAGCAGGTCGACATCACCGTTTCGTCCATCGGCAACTCCAAGAGTCTGCGCGGCGGCACCTTGCTGCTGACGCCACTCAAAGGTATCGACGGCAACGTCTATGCGGTGGCCCAGGGCAACCTGGTGGTCGGTGGTTTCGATGCGGAAGGACGAGATGGCTCGAAGATTACCGTCAACGTTCCGTCGGCCGGACGCATCCCCGGTGGTGCGTCGGTGGAGCGCGCGGTGCCGAGTGGTTTCAACCAGGGCAACAGCCTGACGCTGAACCTCAATCGTTCCGACTTCACCACCGCCAAGCGCATCGTCGACAAGATCAACGACATGCTCGGCCCAGGCGTGGCCCAGGCCATCGACGGCGGTTCGATTCGCGTCACCGCGCCGCTCGATCCGAGCCAGCGGGTCGACTACCTGTCGATCCTGGAAAACCTTGAGATCGATCCGGGCCAGGCGGTGGCGAAAGTCATCATCAATTCCCGTACCGGCACCATCGTGATCGGTCAGAACGTCAAGGTTTCCCCGGCCGCCGTGACTCACGGCAGCCTGACCGTGACCATCACCGAAGACCCGATCGTCAGCCAGCCCGGCCCTCTGTCCAATGGCACGACGGCGGTCGTGCCGCGTTCGAAGGTCAATGCCCAGCAGGAAGCCAAGCCGATGTTCAAGTTCGGCCCTGGCACCACCCTCGACGAGATCGTGCGGGCGGTGAATCAGGTCGGTGCGGCACCAGGTGACTTGATGGCCATTCTTGAAGCGTTGAAGCAGGCCGGCGCCCTGCAAGCCGACCTGATCGTGATCTGAGGACGGCCATCGTGGATATGCGCAAGAGCGGTCTGGTCAGCAGCAGCGATTCGGGCTCCTATTCGGACCTCAATCGTCTGAATCAGCTCAAGGTCGGCGACAAGAACAGCGACGGCAACCTGCGCAAGGTGGCGCAGGAGTTCGAATCGCTGTTCCTCGGGGAAATGCTCAAGTCGATGCGCTCGGCCACTGAAGCGCTGGGTCAGGACAATCCGCTCAACACCCCGGCGGCCAAGCAGTACCAGGAAATGTACGACCAGCAATTGGCCGTTTCCATGTCTCGCGAGGGTGGTGGTATCGGCCTGGCGGACGTGCTGATGCGCCAGATGTCGAAGAACAAACCGCTGGCGCCGGGTGAAGCCGCCGCTGCGTCGCTGGCCAAACAGGAGGCCGCGAAAGCAGCCGTTCAAACGCCAGTAGCGGCAGGCACGGTGGCGATCAATGGCCCGCTGTCGCGGGTCAACGGTCAGCGTCCATTGTGGGCTTCGCGATCGGTGCATGCGCCGCAGGAGGCGGGTGAGGGTGGTCATCGCAATGACATGGCGCTGATCAATCAGCGACGCCTGGCATTGCCGCCGAAGCTGGCTGATCGTCTGTTGGCCGGGCTGGTGCCTTCGGCGACGACCACAGCTGCGACGGTCAACAAAACGCAATTACCGGAGCGCACAACGGCCACCGGCTCGGGGCCGCTGTACAACGGCGACTGGCTGGCGAACGCGCAACAATCCTCCTCTGGGGGCATGCAGATTTACGGTCGCGCCATGGCGCAGATTCCTCTGGCGCCGCCGAAGAAAGCCTTCAGCTCCGCCGACGATTTCGTCAACACCATGTTGCCGATGGCCAGGGAAGCGGCGGCCCGGATCGGTGTCGACCCACGTTACCTGGTAGCGCAGGCGGCCCTGGAAACCGGTTGGGGCAAGTCGGTCATGCGCCAGCAGGATGGCAGCAGCAGCCACAACCTGTTCGGCATCAAGGCCGGCAACAGCTGGCAGGGTAATTCGGCGCGGGCGATCACCAGCGAATTCAGAAACGGGCAGATGGTCAAGGAGACGGCCGAGTTCCGTTCCTACGACTCCTACAAGGACAGTTTCCATGACCTCGTGACTTTGCTGCAGACCAACAATCGCTATCAAGATGTCGTGAAGTCGGCCGATAACCCAGAACAGTTTGTACGCGAGTTGCAGAAGGCCGGTTACGCAACCGACCCGGACTACGCAAGCAAGATTTCGCAGATAGCCAAGCAGATGACGAGTTACCAGAACTACGCTGCGGCGGGCGTTTCCACCACGCCTTTATAGGCACAAGGTATAAGGTCTGAATCATGAGTTTGCTCAATATCGGGATGTCGGGGCTGAGTGCTGGCCATAACTCGTTGGTGACGACCGGCAACAACATAGCCAACGTCGACACCGCCGGGTACTCGCGCCAGCAATCTGTGCAGAGCAGCAAAAGCTCGATTCAGTACGGCAACGTGTTCATCGGTACCGGCACGACACTGGCCGATGTGCGCCGTGTGTATAACTCGTATCTCGACTCGCAGCTGCGTACCGCTACCTCGCTCGACAGCGAAGCAGCGTCGTACAACGCTCAAGCCACTCCGCTGGACGCCACGCTTTCCGATAGCAACACCGGGCTGACCGGTGTGCTGCAAAAATTCTTCACCTCGATGCAGGGCGTTTCGACCTCGGCCACCGACGACACGTCCCGCCAGTCGGTGCTGACCGGTGCACAGGCGTTGTCCGCCCGCTTCAATTCGATTGCCAAGCAATTGAACGACCAGAACACCAACCTCAATGGCAGCCTGGGCGACATGGCGGATCAGGTGAACAAGCTGTCCACCACGATCGCCACGCTCAACCAGAAGATTTCCGAGCTCTCCACCGGCAGCAGCCAGCCAAACGACCTGCTGGACTCGCGCAACGAGGCCGTGCGCCAACTGTCCGAGCTGGTCGGTACCCAGGTGGTCGAACGTGGCAACAGCTACGACATCTACGTCGGCAGCGGTCAGCCACTGGTGGTCGGCAACACCACCAATACACTGCAAACCGTGCCGGGCAACGATGATCCATCACGCATGGCGCTGCAGCTCAACCGTGGCTCCAGCACCATCGATGTGACCTCGGTGATCAGCGGCGGTAAAATCGGTGGTCTGCTGACTTATCGCAATGAAGTGCTGGACCCTTCGCTCAATGAGCTGGGGCGAGTGGCACTGGTGGTCGCTGACCAGATCAACAGCCAGCAGGCGCAAGGTATCGACAAGAACGGTGATTTCGGCGCGGCGATCTTCAACAACATCAACAGTGCCGCGCTGGTCAGTCAGCGCAGCATTGCGTCGGCAGGCAACAGTGCCGGCTCCGGCAACCTGGATGTCACCATCAAGGACACCGGCAAGCTGACCACCAGCGACTATCAGGTGACGTTCACCAGCGCAACCAACTACACCGTCAAGCGCTCGGACGGCACCGACATGGGCGCGTTCAGTACCACGACGACTCCGGCTCCGGTGATCGATGGCTTCAGCCTGAACCTGAACGGCGGTGCGCTGAGCGCCGGCGACTCGTTCAAGGTGACGCCGACTCGAGGCGCGGCGGCCAGTATCCAGACCGTGCTCACCGACCCGAAAAAAATCGCCGCCGCCGCCCCGTTGACCGGCGTGACCAGTGCCAACAACAGCGGCACCTACACCCAGCCGACGCTGAGCAGCACCATCGATATCTACAACCCGGCGGCCCAGGCGGAAATGCAGACCGCGCTCAAGTACTCGACGCCGGTCAAACTGGTTTTCGCAGCGGCCAGCGGCGGTAGCCAGAACTACAACATGGTCGATGCCAAGGGCAACTCGATCGGCACCGGCACCATCGTTCCCGGCCAGAGCAACACACTGAACCTGAAAGTGGGCATGGTCGATGCCAGCGGTGCTCCGGTCATGGACAGCAGCGTCACGCCGGCGGTGCAGAAGACGTTCACCGTGCAGACCACGGTCGGCGCCACGCCAGCCAGCGGCGAAAGCTTCGCCATCAACCTGGCTGGCGCGGCGTCTTCGGACAACCGCAATGCCCAGGCGCTGGTCGGACTGCAAACCAGGCAGACCGTAGACACCGGCACGGCGAGCAAGGGCATCAGCCTGACCGATGCCTACAACAAACTGGTGACCAACGTCGGCGCCAAGGCGGCCCAGGGCAAGTCCGACAGCGAGGCCACCACGGCGATCCTGGCCAACGCCAAAGGGGCGCGGGATTCGAACTCCGGGGTCGACCTGGATGAAGAAACCGGCAACCTGGTCAAGTACCAGCAGTACTACACCGCGTCTTCGCAGATCATCAAGGCTGCGCAGGAAATTTTCACCACGCTGATCAACAGCCTTTAAGGAGTCGTAATTCATGCGCATTTCCACCGCCCAGTATTACGAAATCACCGCTGCGAACTACCAGCGCAACTTCAACAAGGCCATCGCGACCAGCAACGAAGCCAGCAGCCTGACCCGCGTCAATACCGCCGCCGATGATCCGATCGGTGCCGGTCGTTTGCTGCAGTTGGGTCAGCAGAGCGCGATGCTTGATCAGTACGGCACCAACATCCAGAGCACCAAGAGCGCGTTGAGCCTGCAGGAAACGACGCTCGACTCCATCGGTACCGCTTTGCAGCGCGCCAAGGAACTGGCCCTCGCCGCCAGCAACGGCATCGCCACCGACGCGGACCGCAAGGCCTATGCTTCGGAGTTGGGTCAGATCCAGCAACAAGTGTTGGGCCTGATGAACTCCAAGGATGCGAACGGCAACTACGTGTTCTCCGGTTCGAAAACCGACACTGCGCCTTATTCGCAGAACTCGGACGGTACCTACAGCTACAACGGCGACCAGACCACCGTCGACCTTGGCATTGGCGATGGCATGACGATCGGGACCAACACCACCGGCTGGGATGCGTTCCAGCAGACCATCAATACCGGTCGCACCCAAACCACCATGACCGCTCCGGCAGTGGATGACGGTCGCGTGGTGCTGTCCAACGGTACGGTCGGCACCAGCTCTACCTACAACGCGAAGTTCTCTGGCGGCCAGCCCTACACCGTCAGTTTCCTCAGCAGCACCCAGTTGAAGATCACCGACTCGCTGGGTAACGACGTTACGACCGAAGCCAGCCAGAACGGCGTCATCAGCAACGCCAACGGTGCCAACCAGACGGTCAGTTTCCGTGGCGTTGACCTGAAGCTGAACATCAACCTCAAATCCACTGATACCAACCCGGATGCGGTGATCGCCGGTCACAGTTTCAATCTGTCTTCCACCACGGATACCTTCAACACTTCGCGCAGTGCCGGTAACGCGTCGACCGCAGTCATCACCGGTTCCAGCGTGACGAACCAGACGGCGTACACCAACGCCTTTCCATCGGGCGGGGCGATCCTCAAGTTCACCAGTGCCACCGATTTCGACCTGTATGCGGCACCGATCACCGCCGACAGCAGGCCGGTGTCGTCGGGCACCGTGGCGGGCGGCAACGCCACTGCGGCGGGTGTGACGTTTGCCTTGGGCGGTGGCGCCCCGGCGTCCGGCGACCAGTTCGTGATTCAGTCCAACAACCATCAGACCCAGAACGTGCTCGATACCCTGGGCCAGATGATTACCGCGCTGAATACGCCAATCGACGGCAACCCGGTGGCCAAGCAGGTGTTTCTGGGCGCCATGGAGTCGGGAATGGGCAACATCGACAGTGCGGCCAACCAGATCGGCTCGGCCATCACCACGATCGGTGCCCGTGGTCAGGCGCTGGATAACCAGACCGCGACCAACGAGAGCCTGACCCTGGCGAACACGGCGAGCCAGTCGTCGATTCGCGATTCGGACCCGGCCGAAGTCATGACTCGCCTGACCTTGCAGCAGACCATGCTGCAGGCCGCGCAGCTGGCGTTCAGCAAGATTTCCCAGTTGGGCCTGTTCAACAAGATCTGATGGCGGTCGGGCGCGCAGGCGCCCGATTGTCTTGCCCCTTCAGTATTTATCGTCTTTTTTGCGGTAACAAAGGGCTCGCTTTTCAGGGCGGGCTCGCGCCGCCTGTGAGCCCGCCGTGAATTCACTCCCGCTTGTCAGCCTGGTCATTCCTGCCTTCAATCCGCGCTTCTTCGGTCGTGCCTTGCACACGGCTGTGAGTCAGAGCTACGGCAATCTGGAGATCATCGTTTGCGATGACAGTCGCGGTCATGAGATCGAAGAGATCGTGGCTTCGGCGGTTGAGCAGGGCGCGGCCGTACGGTATGTGCGAAATCCGCGAACCCTGGGGCTGGTGGGCAACTTGCAAGCCTGCCTGGAGCAGGCGCAAGGCGAGTACATCAAGTTTCTTTGTGACGATGACCAGTTGTTCTCGGCCTGCATCGAGCGTCAGGCCCAGGCGCTGATCGACTGCCCCGACGTCAATCTGGTCGTGGCCCAGCGGCTGCTCTGGGATGCCGACGACATGCCGCTGCCTTCGCGCCTGGAAAACACCCCGCTTTCCCCGGTGGGCGGGGTGTTCAAGGGCGAGGACCTGCTGGCGATCTTCGAAAACTTCCCGGTCAACATCCTCGGCGGCTTCAGCAACGCGATGTTCCGTCGGGCGGACGTGCTCGAACTGTTCCCGGCACTGACTCAGCCCGGCCATTGCTTCGTCGCGACCCTCGATTTCGCCTTGTACGTCTGCCTGATGCGGCGCGGAAATCTGGCGGTGTCCAATCACGTGCTCGGCGTCGAGCGCCTGTACCCGGAGCGTTTGAGCGGCCAGCAGGCGATGAAGGACGCGGCCGAAACCGAGCGGCAATGGCTGTCGCAGATGCTCAAGGCCCGTGGCGGCGAATCTGCGCCGGCGCAGGGTTGGGTGCGTTATGTGCCATTGACCAAAGTGGACGAGTCACCGCGGGTTTGGGAGGAATTGCCGCTGAGCCGGACCCTGGGGACAAAACAGACTACCCAGGACTGGCATGTCGGCATCGCCAGTGTCAGTTTCGCGCAACTGTATGCCCAGTGGCTGGCGTGCCGCACGATCACCGACGGTCAGCGCGAGCTGCTGGCGGATACGCTCGAAGCCTGGCCGAGCAGACCCAAAATCGTTCCGGTCATCATCGATGAGCATGGCAGTCGTTCGTCGCTGGAGCTCACCCTGCAATCGCTGGCAGATCAGGATTACGCCCCTGAACTGACACTGGTGCTGTCGGCATCCTGTACGCAAGCCGGGCTGGACGAGCGTGTGTTCCGCTTGCCGTTGCAGGACGACTGGCAGCAGCAAATCAACACCCTGTTGCCGCAACTGGAAGGCGCTGGCTGGTTCTATCTGTTGCGTGCCGGTGATCGCCTGGTGGCGCCGGCCTTGCTGATCATGGCTGAACGAATTGCGCTGTCGCGCACGCTGACCTGCCTGTACAGCGACGAAGGCGGGCTGCATCAGGGGGAGTCGGCCGAGCCTGCATTCAAGCCGGACTTCAACCTGGACCTCATGCGCAGCTATCCCTACGTGGGGCGAGCGCTGGCATTCGAGCGCGAGCAGTTCCTGGCGCTGGGCGGATTCGATTCGGCATACGGTGAGCTGGCGCCACACGATATGTTGTGGCGCATGGTCGAGCTTAGCGGCACGCACGTGGTCGGACACGTTTCGGAGGTGCTGCTGGAGTCGGCGTTCGACCTGACCAAATGGCTGTCGCTGCCGGAAGTGGTGGACACCAATCCGCGGCTGCTTGAGGCGCACTTGCATCGCCTGGGTGTCGCCCACGACATTCGCCAGGGCAGTTCGCAACTGCTCAATCGGATCGACTATCACCATGCCGAGCGGCCGCTGGTGTCGATCGTTATCGTCAGTAAAGATCAGACCCTGGCGTTGCAACGTTGTGTCGAGAGCCTGCTGGAGAAAACGGCCTACGGCGAATACGAGTTGCTGTTGGTGGACAACGGCAGCGAGAGCGTCGAGGCGCTTGACTGGTTCGCCGGCATGGCGCAACTGGGCAGCGACCGGATCCGGGTGTTGCGCAGTGAATTGCAAGGCAATGCGGCGGCGGTGCGCAATTTCGCCGTGCGGCAGGCGGCTGGCGATTACGTCCTGATGCTCAATCCTTACACGGTGATTACCCAGGCCGAATGGCTGGGTGAATTGCTCAACCATGCCCAACGTCCGGAAGTTGGCGTGGTGGGGGCCAAGTTGTTCAACCCCGATGGCCGCGTGCTGCATGCCGGCCTGATTCTCGGGTTGCAAGGGCCGGCCGGCGTGCCGTTCCATGGCGAGATGCTGCACGCGGCGGGCTACATGTACCGCTTGCAGGTCGCCCACGATTTCAGTGCTGTCGGCGGCGATTGCCTGATGGTGCGCAAGGCGGTCTTCGAAGCGGTCGGTGGCCTGGATGAGCAGGGCCTGGCACAGTCCCTCAACGAAGTGGACCTGTGTTTGCGCGTCGGCCAGGAAGGCTATCTGGTGGTCTGGACACCTCACGCGCAACTGGCGTTGGGCGCGCAACCGGCGGCGGTTGTGCATGAAGATGACCAGGTCCGCAGCGAACGGGAGCAGGAAGTTTTCTACAAACGCTGGCTGCCGATCGTGGCCCGTGATCCGGCCTACAACACCAACCTGGCGTTGCAGGGATTGGGCGGGGCAAGCTACAGTCTGGAGCCTGGATTGCGCTCCGGTTGGAGCCCGTTTTCCAAGGCGCAATTGCCGAAGATTCTCGCGTTGCCGGTCAACGCGTCCGCCATCGGCCATTACCGGGTCACGCAACCGTTGATTGAGCTGGAGGCGGCCGGCAGGGCACAGGGGCGCATTCATTACAACCTGCCGACCATCATCGAAGTCGAGCGCCATTCGCCTGACGTGATCATCTTGCAGGGGCGCTATTCCGAAGGTCCGATCAACGAAATCCCGAGCCTGCAAAAATACTCCAGCGCACGACGCATCTATGAGCTGGATGACTTCGTGATCAACGTTCCGCACCGCAATGCGCACATCCGCAACATGCCGGGCAAGGACGAAATGGAGAAGCTGGTCCGGCGCGCCATCGGCATGTGCGATCGCGTGGTGGTCTCCACCGAGCCGCTGGGCAATGCGCTGTCGGACATGCATCACGACATTCGCGTGGTGCCCAACATGTTGGCGTCGCACTTGTGGACCGACCTGCGCGGCCAGCGCCGCACCTCGAAGAAGCCTCGGGTCGGCTGGGGCGGCGGCACCAGCCACCACGGTGACCTGGCGGTCATCGCCGATGTGGTCCGCGAATTGGCCAATGAAGTCGACTGGGTATTCTTCGGCATGTGCCCGGACGATTTGCGCCCGTACATGCACGAGTTTCATGGGGTGATCGGGCTGGATGTGTACCCGGCCAAGCTGGCCAGCCTGAACCTGGATCTGGCATTGGCTCCGTTGGAGTTCCACATCTTCAACGATTGCAAGAGCAACCTGCGGCTGCTGGAGTATGGCGCTTGCGGTTACCCGGTGATCTGCACCGACACCGAGGCCTATCGCGGCTACCTGCCGTGCACCCGGGTCAAGACCAACTCCACGGATGAGTGGCTGCAGGCGATCCGCATGCACCTGGCCGATCCGGACGCCAGCTATCGCATGGGCGATGAGTTGCGCGAGATCGTGCTGCGCGACTACGTGCTGCGCGGCGACAATTTGCGCTACTGGGAAAATGGCTGGCTGGCGGACTGACAGTTCACGCATCCATCCTGACCAGGCAGGCGACGTTGAGTCGCCTGCCTTTTTTTGGGTCCTTCACAGATAACGCAATACTTGTAGGAGCCGGCTTGCCGGCGATGGACTCAAGTGCCCCGCGTTTAACCAGTCCATACGCGTTATCGTTAACGACCTTCGCCAGCAAGCTGGCTCCTACAGGTCTGTGTTCCCCCGGGATTTATTGAGGAGCCATTTGCCCGCAAGACCCTGGCGCAGTACGCCGCAGACCTCTCTTCGTATCGCCAGGCACTGAACTGAAAGAGCTGGCGCGTTTCCTGCAAGTCCCCCTTATATCGCCATAAAACGAGCACTTCCGGTGAGTCCGGACGTGCCCTGAACGGCGGCAGGTTTAACCCGGATGGCCCGCAAAAGCTTGATACAGCTTGGCTGAGCCCTGTGACGAACGAGAGGGAAAGGGATGAAGGCAGTTATTTTGGCGGGTGGCCTGGGTACGCGGATCAGCGAGGAGTCGCACCTAAAGCCCAAGCCGATGATCGAGGTCGGTGGCAAGCCAATTCTCTGGCACATCATGAAACAGTACTCCGCTCATGGAATCCACGATTTCGTGATCTGCCTTGGCTACAAGGGCTATGCGATCAAGGACTTCTTCGCCAACTATTTCCTGCACACCTCCGACGTCACGTTCGACATGCGCAACAACCGCATGGATGTTCACCAGAACTACAGCGAGCCATGGCGCGTCACGCTGATCGACACCGGCGAAGAGACCATGACCGGCGGCCGGTTGCGCCGTGCCCGCCGCTACCTCGAAGACGAACAGGCGTTCTGCTTCACCTATGGCGACGGCGTGTCGGACCTCAACATCGGTGCGTTGGTTGATTTCCATCTCAAGCACGAAAAACTGGCGACCGTCACCGCGGTACAACCACCCGGTCGCTACGGCGCGCTCAATCGCGATGGCGACAAGGTCCTGGGTTTCACCGAAAAACCTCGCGGCGACGGTGGCTGGATCAATGGCGGGTTCTTCGTCCTCTCGCCCAAGGTCCTGCCGTTGATCGAAGGCGACGACACCTCGTGGGAGTCCGGCCCGCTGGATGGCCTGGCCGAGCGCGGCGAACTCATGGCGTTCCAGCACGACGGTTTCTGGCAGCCGATGGACACCCTGCGTGACAAGAACCACCTCGAGGCGTTGTGGCAGAGCGGGGAGGCCCCATGGAAACAATGGGACTGAGCACGCAATTCTGGCGCGGCAAGCGGGTGCTGGTCACCGGGCACACAGGGTTCAAGGGCAGCTGGCTGACGTTGTGGCTGCAAAGCCTGGGCGCCGAGGTCAGCGGGTTTTCCCTTGATCCGTCCACCGAGCCGAGCCTGTTCGAACTGGCCCGCGTTCACGAAGGCATCAATGATCAGCGCGGTGACCTGCGTGACCTGGGGGCCTTGCTGGAACTGATTGCCGAGACCCAGCCGGAAATCGTCCTGCACCTGGCGGCCCAGCCGCTGGTGCGCGAAGGTTACCGCGACCCGTTGGGCACCTATTCCAGCAACGTCATGGGCACCCTCAATCTGCTCGAAGCGATCCGTCAGGTGGGTGGCGTGCGCGCCTGCGTGCTGGTCACCACCGACAAGGTCTACGCCAATCAGGAATGGCTGTGGCCATACCGCGAAAACGAAGCGTTGGGCGGTCACGATCCCTACAGCAGCAGCAAGGCTTGTTGCGAATTGCTCGCGCAATCCTATGCCGCCTCGTTCTTTGCGCCTGAAAAGCACGCCGAGCACGGTCTGGCGTTGGCCACGGCGCGCGCCGGCAACGTGCTCGGAGGCGGCGATTTCGCCCCGGAGCGGTTGATTCCCGACGTGCTGCGGGCGTGGTCGGCGGATGAGCCCGTGACCTTGCGCTATCCGCAGGCGGTGCGCCCATGGCAACACGCGCTGGAACCGCTGGCCGGCTATCTGCAACTGGCTGCCGGCCTGTTTGAGCAAGGCCCGGAATTCGCCGGGGCGTGGAATTTCGGTCCCGGTGAAGCGGACATGTGCAGCGTCGGTGAAGTGGTCGAACTGCTCGCCAGCCGCTGGCCGCAGGCACGCGGGCTGCGCATCGAACCGAGCGATATGCATGAGGCCGGCCTGTTGCGCCTGGACAGCAGCCGCGCCCGTCAATTGCTCGGCTGGCAACCGCGCTGGTCGTTGCAGCAGTGCCTGACCCAGACCCTGGATTGGCATCTGGCGTGGCAGAACGGCGATGACATGCGCGCCATCAGCCTGGCGCAATTGAACCTGTACCGAGGCGCACTGTGAGTGAATTTTTGTTGAAGGCGTTGCCGTTGAACGGTTTGTTCAGCGTGCAGCACAAACGCTTCGAGGACCAGCGCGGACACTTTTCCCGGTTATTTTGCGAAGGCAGCCTCAGTGCGTTTGGCCAGGCGTTTCATATCCACCAGATCAATCACTCCTGCACCCGCGAACGCGGCAGCGTGCGTGGCCTGCATTACCAGAATGCCTGTGCGCCGGAAGCCAAATTGATCACTTGCCTGCGGGGTGAAGTCTGGGATGTCGCGGTGGATTTGCGTCCCGACTCCGAGACCTTCCTGCACTGGCACGCCGAACACCTGCGTGCCGGCGATGGCCGCAGCCTGTTGATTCCGGCCGGGTTCGCCCATGGCTTCCAGACCCTGAGTGCCGACGCCGAGCTGCTTTACCTGCACAGCAACGACTACATGCCGGAACACGAGGGCGGGTTGTCGGTGCTCGATCCTCGGCTGGCGATTGCCTGGCCGCTGCCTGTCAATAATCTGTCGGTGCGCGATGCCAGCCATCCAGCGCTCGATGAACACTTCGCCGGAGTGCGTCTATGAACTGCCGTGGTTGCGCCGCTGCGCTGACCCTGCCGCTGATCGACCTGGGCACCTCGCCGCCGTCCAACGCCTACGTGCGTGTCGACCAGCTGGAGCAGGTCGAACAATGGGTGCCGTTGAAGGTTGCCGTGTGCCAGCAATGCTGGCTGGTGCAAACCGAGGATTACACCAGCGCCGACAGCCTGTTCGATGCCGAGTACGCCTATTTCAGTTCGTTCTCCAGCACCTGGCTGGCCCATGCCGAGCGTTATGTGGCCGAGATGGTGGAGCGCTTCGGCCTGACTGCCGACAGTCGCGTGGTGGAAGTCGCGGCCAACGACGGTTACCTGCTGCAGTACGTGGCCAGGCGCGGCATCCCTTGCCTGGGCGTCGAGCCGACTCGCAGCACCGCGCAAGCGGCGCGGGAAAAGGGCCTGGAGATTCGTGAGCTGTTTTTCGGTCGCGATACCGCCGCGCAGTTGAAAAGCGAAGGCTGGGGCGCCGACCTGATGGCCGCCAACAACGTGTTGGCCCACGTCCCGGATATCAACGATTTCCTTGGCGGTTTCGCGACGTTGCTCAAACCGACGGGCGTGGCGACTTTCGAGTTCCCGCAGTTGCTGACCCTGATGGCCGGCCAGCAGTTCGACACGCTGTACCACGAACACTATTCCTACCTGTCGCTGACTGCTGTGCAGACGTTGTGCGAGCGCAATGGCCTGCAAGTGTTCGACGTCAGCCAACTCTCGACCCATGGTGGTTCGCTGCGGGTGTTCGTGCAGCGACTGGACGGCGAGCGTCGCGAAATGCAGCCGGCGGTTCAGCAACAGCTACAGGCCGAACTTGCTGCCGGTGTGAAAACCCCTGAGTACTACGCGACCCTGGCGCCCGCCGCCGAGCGCATCAAGCATGACCTGCTGCGCTTCCTGTTGCAGGCCAAGGCCGACGGCAAGCGCGTGGTCGGTTATGGCGCCGCGGCCAAGGGCAACACCTTGCTCAACTACGCCGGTGTCAAAGCGGACCTGCTGGCCTGGGTCGCCGATGCCAACCCGCACAAGCAAGGCAAATACCTGCCCGGTAGCCGCATTCCGATCGTGTCGCCAGCACAGATCGACATCGAAAAACCGGACTACGTGCTGGTGCTGCCGTGGAACCTGCTGGATGAGATCACCCAGGCCTTTGCCGGCATTCGTGCATGGGACGGTCGTTTTGTCATTGCCATTCCCGAGTTGATCATTCGATGAGCCGAATTCATTACACCAAACCCAGTGTCGGTGAGCTGGAAGCTGACTACGTACTCGATGCCGTCCGCCATGGTTGGGGAGAGCGTTGCTACGAGTACCTGACGCGGTTCGAAAAGTCCTTTGCCGGGCACGTGGGAGCGACGTACGCGATTGCAACGTCCAGTTGCACCGGCGCGCTGCATATGGGGATGGCGGCGCTGGGCATCGGTGTCGGCGATGAGGTGATCCTCGCCGATACCAACTGGATCGCTTCGGCCGCGCCCATCACCTATCTGGGTGCGACGCCAGTGTTCGTCGACGTGCTGGCAGACAGTTGGTGCCTTGACCCACAGCAGGTTCGACGGGCGATTACCCCAAGGACCAAAGCGATTCTGGCGGTGCACCTCTACGGCAATCTCTGCGACATGGATGCGTTGCTGGCCATCGGTCGCGAGTTTGGCCTGCCGGTCATCGAAGACGCTGCCGAGGCAATTGGCTCGCAGTGGCGCGGTCAAGCGGCCGGTTCGCTGGGCGCGTTCGGCGCGTTTTCCTTTCACGGCACCAAGACCATGACCACCGGTGAAGGCGGCATCTTCGTGACGTCGGACAAGGCCCTGTATGACCGTGTACTGACCCTGTCCAACCATGGTCGGGTGGCGGGCAGCAGCAAACAGTTCTGGCCGGATTTCCTCGGTTTCAAATACAAGATGAGCAACCTGCAAGCCGCCGTCGGTTGCGCGCAGGTTGAGCGGATCGATGAGCTCATCCAGCGCAAGCGAGCGATCTTCGCTCACTATGCCGATGCCCTGGCTTCCTTGCCGGGCCTGTCCATGAACCCCGAGCCGGACCATTCGCGTAACGGTTACTGGATGCCCACCGTCGTCTTTGACCGCGAACTGGGGATTACCCGGGACATGTTGATCGCCGCTTTCCAGGCCGCCGATATCGATGCGCGGGTGTTCTTCTGGCCGCTGTCGTCCTTGCCGATGTTCAGCGAACTGACGGCCGACTCGCCCGTGGCGCATTCGCTGCCGGAGCGCGCGATCAATCTGCCGAGCTACCACGACATGACCGATGACGATCAGCGCCGGGTCATCGAGGTGCTGCGCGCGCTGGTACTCAAAAGGACCCGGCTATGAAGGTTTACCTGCTGGGGGCGGCCAATCCTGAAGCGGTCCGGATGATCCTCACCCTGCAACGCAGCCAGCCGGACGTGCAGTTCGCCTTTCTCGATAACGATCCGGCGAAGCAAGGCACGCTGTTTTATGGCGTGCCGGTGGTAGGTGGCACCGACAAGGTGCCCGAGCTGAAAGGGCCCGACACACGCTTTGTCAATTTGATCACCGGCTCCACGGCGCTGCGTTACCGGACCACCTGCGAGATCGTCGAGGCCGGTGGCACCCTGGGCAACTTCATCCACCCGGGCATCGATCTGACGATGATCACGATGGGCGTCGGCACGTATCTGCAAGAGGGTGTGATCATGCAGGCGCAAGTCAGCCTGGGCGATAACACCAGTATCAGCGCTGGCAGCGTGGTGGGGCATGAGGGGCAGATCGGTCATTCCGTGTTCATGGCGCCGGGTGTCTGCATTGCCGGTTGTGTCGAGATCGGGGACGGCACCTTCATCGGCACCAACGCCACGATCCTGCCGCGATTGCGCATCGGCCGTTGGGTCACCATCGGTGCGGGCGCCGTGGTAACCAGGGACGTTCCAGACTATGCGGTTGTGGTGGGAAGTCCCGCCAGGACCATCAAGACCAATCCTGCTTCCTTTCAAGACGGTCGGGTTTTCAAGTAACCCCCGCGACCAATTTCCGGAGAGTCTGTAATGAATCCTCATGAGCAGTTTCGTGAAGAAGTAAAAGAGAACATCGAAGGCCTGCAACAGGACAAAGCGTTGCAAGCCACGTCGCTGGACTGGGTTGGCACGACCGCCAGGCACAAGTACACCTACAACTTCAGCTGGATGGGCCGCCCGATCATTCAGTTCCCCCAGGACATGGTCGCCATGCAGGAGATCATCTGGGCACTGCGGCCGGACATCATCGTCGAGACCGGCATCGCCCACGGCGGCTCGCTGGTGTTTTACGCCTCGATGCTGGAACTGATCGGCCATGGCGAAGTGCTGGGCGTCGACATCGATATCCGCCAGCACAACCGTGAGGCAATCGAAGCGCACCCGATGAGCAAGCGGATCCAGATGATCCAGGGTTCGAGCATCGATCCTGCAATCGTCGATCAGGTCCGCCAGCGCGTCGAAGGCAAGAAAGTGCTGGTGGTCCTGGACTCCAACCACACCCACGAACACGTGCTGGAAGAGCTGCGGGCCTATGCTCCGATGACCTCGGTGGGCAGCTACTGCGTGGTGATGGATACCGTGGTTGAAGACATGCCGGAAGATGCCTTCCCGGACCGCCCGTGGGGCAAGGGCGACAACCCGAAGACCGCGGTATGGGCTTACCTGGAAGAAAACCGTGATTTTGAAATTGACCAGGCCATTCACAGCAAGCTGCTGATCACCGTCGCGCCGGACGGCTATCTGCGCCGCGTGCGGTAATCGACAAGACATCGTTGGGTTTTTTCGGCGATTCGCCGTTGTGGGGAAATGTATGCAAGGCAAGACTAATTCTGAACACGGGTTGGCACTCAACGAACAGTTGACCGTGGTGCTGATGTCTCACGAGCGGCCGGCATTTTTACGTCGGGCAGCACGTTTCTACAGCGGCTTGCCTTGCAGGATTCTGGTGCTGGATTCTTCGACTGAAGGTCAGCCGGGCCTGGCCGGGCAGTACGAGAATGTGGATTACCAGCATGTCCCGCAGTTTGGCTACTGGGGGGTTCGCGCCAAGCTGGCTCATGGCGTGGAACAAGTGACCACACCGTTCATGGTGTTCGCCGCCGACGATGACTTCCATGTGCACGACGCCCTGCGCGCAGCCGTGGCATTCATGCAGGACAATCCCGATTACGGCCTGTGCCACGGTTACAGCATGATGTACCTGTCGCAACCCAACAGCGTCAGCTACTTCCGGCGTGACAAGAAGGTCTGCGAAGACTATTGCTCCGAGCACGCCGAAGAGCGTGTGCTCGACTACATGCACCAGTACCTCCCGCCTTTCTATGCCGTACAGCGCACCGACCTGGTACGTGACTGGTATCAGGTCATGCCTCAGGATACGTCCTTCCAATGGCAGGAAATCGGTCACACCTATTACATGCTGGCGCGGGGCAAGGCGCGGATTCTGCCAATCCCGTATGTCGTGCGTGAGATGAACTACGGGTATTCGGATCACAACACCGAGATCTTCCACACGCTGGCTCATACCGATGCCAGGACGGTCGCCGAGCGTGAAACCTTTGCCGCCTTCCTCTTCGGGCTGCCGACTCAAGTTCAAGGCGAGGACCCGGAGCAAGGCAAGCAGTTCGCGCTGCAAAGCTTTGAAGCCTTGGCCGACAGCTTGCGCACCGGTCGCGCACTGACCACCGAACTGATTATCGAGTCCGCCTGGACGAGCGTCGAGAAAGGCCCTGTGCGCCGTTTCGGCCCCAAGCAATACGTCGAGATGCCGTTCTACAACCAGGCATTTTTCGATGAGTTGACCCAGTTCGAGTTCCTGTTGCACGCCATGCCGGCCGGTCGCGTTCAGTTGCAAGGCCTGGAAGGTATCTGGACCCGTCAACAGAGCCTGATGCTGGCGCATAACAATGACACGCCGGAAAGTGTGGTCGACCGTTTGTGGCAAGCCCACGACAGCAACGTGTTCAACCGCGTGGTGGTCAAGCGCCTGGCGGCACAGCTGGAGCTGCTGGGCGAAGACGAAGAGGCGCAGCCCCTGCGTGACTGGGCTGCACGTCTGGAGGCGGTGTCGGTCGAGGGCAATGGCGCGACGTTCGACAAGATGCTGTCCGGTCGTTTGCTCAAGTGGCTTGCACCGCGTCAGCCCGATGCACATGAGGCTGAGTCGATCGCCCGGCACCTGGCGGCCAATGACGGTGGCCCACAGTTCGGGATCTTCCTGCTGGACCTGGATAACGATATCGACAAGCTGCAAGTCTCTCTCGACAGCCTGCTCGAAGGTCACAGCAAGGCGTTCAGGATTGTGGTCTTCACCACCGGTGAAGCACCGGCGGCGACCACGGCGCAGAACACCCTGCACTTTGTCCGGGTCACGCAAAGCAACTATGTCGATAAACTGAACCAGAGTGCTCGTCAGTCGACCTGCGATTGGTTGCTGCTGGCTGAAGCCGGTGACGAATTCACCGCCGGTGGCCTGTTGCGCGCCAGCCTCGAGCTGCTGTCTGCTGCGGATTGCCGCGCCGTTGCCACCGACGAAATCCAGCGCACCCCGGAAGGCGCACTGGTGGACGTGTTCCGTCCGGGCTTCAATCTTGATTTGCTGCAAAGCCTGCCGGCCCTGATGGCGCGTCACTGGCTGATCCGTCGGGAAGTGTTCATTGAAGTCGGCGGTTACCAGCCTGACTTCAGCAAGGCCCTGGAATTCGACTTGCTGCTGCGCATCATCGAGCAGGGTGGCCTCAACGGACTGGCCCACCTGGACGAGCCGCTGGTGATTGCCAGGGCGCCGGTACTGGAAGAAAACGCCGATGAGCGCCTGGCGTTGTTGCGCCACCTGGGCAATCGTGGCTACAAGGCCAAGATCACTTCGACGGTGCCAGGTACCTGGCAGATCGATTACCGCCACACCGAACGCCCGCTGGTGTCGATCATCGTGCCGGCCGGGGATAATCTTTCGGCCCTGCAACAGTGCCTGCAAGCCGTGTTGCTGCGTACCCGCTACATCCAGTACGAAGTGCTGATCGCGCTCAACCCGAATCAGTCGGCCGAGGTCAACGATTGGCTGGGCACCTACCAGCATCCGAAAGTCAGCGTGCTGCGTGCCGAGCAGACCCTGAGCGACGCGGCGTTGTACAACGCGGCCAGCCTGCAGGCGCAGGGCGAGTATCTGGTGCTGTTGGCTGCCGATAGTGAAGTGGTCAACCCGAACTGGCTTGAGTCGTTGCTCAATCACGCCCAGCGTCCGGAAGTCGGTGTGGTCGGTCCCAAGTTGATCGACCGCGACGGCAAGGTTACCCAGGCCGGCCTGATTCTGGGCATGAACGGTGGTGTGGGGTCAGCCTTTGTCGGTGAAAAACGCGACGCCGAAGGTTACCTGCACCGGTTGGCGCTGGAGCAGAACTACTCGGCGGTATCGAAGGTGTGCCTGATGGTGCGCAAAGCGTTGTTCGACGACCTGGACGGTCTGGACAGCGTGACCTTCGCCGATGGCTTGAGCGATGTCGATCTGTGCCTCAGGGCCGGTCAGGCCGGTTACCTCACCGTGTGGACGCCGCTGGTGCAGGTCATTCATTCGGGTGAAGTGCCACAGGTGCCGCAGGCCCTCGATGCGCTGCGTGACAAGTGGGCGCCAGCCTTTGCGCAGGATCAGGCCTATAACGCCAATCTGGCCTTGAGCGGCAAAGGTTTTGCCCTGGGCGAAAGTGCTTCGGTGAACTGGGCGCAGTTGCTCGGGTAGGCCCGGCGAACAGGTATAAGGATTCAAGGCATGTTCAACGGAAAATCGATTTTCATCTCAGGCGGCACCGCTTCGTTCGGGCGTCATTTCGTCCGTCGCTTGCCGGACAAGCGCGCCCATGCCTGGTTACCAGCATGATTCCATACGCTCGGCAAAGCCTTGATCAGGCGGACATCGACGCCGTGGTCGGTGTATTGCAGTCTGACTGGCTGACCCAGGGACCGACCATCGAGCGCTTTGAGCGAGCGATGGCCGAACGCTGCGAGGCAGACTTTGCCGTGGCGGTGTGCAATGCCACGGCGGCCCTGCACATCGCTTGCCTGGCGGCAGGGCTCGGCCCGGGCGACTGGCTGTGGACGACGCCGAACACCTTTCTCGCCTCGGCAAACTGTGGTCGCTATTGCGGTGCCGAGGTGGATTTTGTCGATATCGACCCGCTGACCTGGAACCTCGACGCCGCTGCGTTGGCCGTCAAGCTGGAGCGCGCCGAGCGTGAAGGCAGGCTGCCGAAAGTGCTCGTGGCCGTGGCGTTCTCGGGGCAGAGCTGCGACATGCGCAGGATTGCCATGCTGGCCAGGCGATACGGTATTACCGTGATCGAAGACGCGGCCCATGCCGCCGGTGCGTCCTACGCCGGGCGCCCGGTGGGTTGCGGCGAGTTTGCCGCGATGACCGTGTTCAGTTTTCATCCGGTGAAGATCATCACCAGTGCCGAGGGTGGCATGGTGATGACCAACAGCCCGGAGCTCGCCGAGCGTTTGCAGCGCTTGCGCAGCCACGGCATGACCCGGGATCCGCAGCAGATGACCGGATCCAGCCACGGCCCCTGGTACTATGAGCAGGTGGAGCTGGGTTTCAATTACCGCATCACCGACCTGCAAGCGGCCCTTGGTTTGTCGCAGTTGAACAAACTGGATGAGTTCATCGAGCGTCGGCGTGAACTGGCGGCGCGTTATGAGCGCTTGCTGGCGTATCTGCCGCTGACCCTGCCCGGTGCGCAGCCTGAGGCCGAGTCGTCATGGCATCTGTACGTGGTGCGCCTGCAACTCGATCAGATCAGTCTCACTCATCGTGAGGTGTTCGAGGGATTGCGAGCTGCCGGGATCGGGGTGAACCTGCATTACATTCCCGTGCATTTGCAGCCTTACTATCGTGATCTCGGGTTTGCCGAAGGTGATTTTCCGCAGGCCGAACGTTACTACGCCGAAGCCATCAGCCTGCCGTTGTACCCGTTGCTCAGTGATGAGGAACAGGACTATGTGGTCGAGCAGATGCGGCAGTTGATCGAAATAATCCAGCCATTGCGGCGTGTGGGAAATGTGTGATGCGTGAACTGACCGAGCAGGAAACTTTCTGGCAGGGCGAATTCGGCAACCAGTACGTTGATCGCAATGTCGGACAGCCGCTGGTGGCCGCGAACCTGGCGTTGTTTGCCAAGGCGTTGACGCGGGTCGGGCGTATCGACAGCCTGGTGGAACTGGGCACCAATGCCGGCAACAACCTGCAGGCACTGCGTCAGCTGTTGCCCCGTTGCGAGTTGTTCGGCGTGGAAATCAATGCCAGTGCCTGTGCCGCTGCCCAGGCGTTGGGTATTGCACACATCTGGCAGGGTTCGCTGTTCGATTTTCCTCGCGAGCGCACCTTCGACCTGACGCTGAGCAAAGGCGTGCTGATTCATCTGGCACCGGAGTTGTTGCCGGCCGCTTACGCGCAACTGTATGAGCTGAGCCAGCGCTACATACTGATCGCCGAGTACTACAACCCGGCGCCGGTCGAGGTCCCGTATCGCGGCAACAGCGGCAAGTTGTTCAAACGCGACTTCGCCGGTGAAATGCTTGATCGATATGACGACCTGCAACTGCTCGATTACGGTTTTGGCTACCACCGCGATCCGCAATTCCCGGTGGATGACATCACCTGGTTTGTCCTGGAAAAACGCCGTTGAACAACGTCGCCATCATCCCGGCCCGGGGTGGCAGCAAACGCATACCCCGCAAGAACCTCAAGCCGTTCGCCGGTGTGCCGATGATTGCCCGCTCGATTCAGGTCGCCCTCGAGTCCGGGCTGTTTTCCCGGGTGGTGGTCAGTACCGACGACGAGGAAATCGCCGGGCTGGCGCGGGAGTGCGGTGCTCAGGTGCCCTTCATGCGCCCGGCGGCACTGGCCGACGACTTCACGGGTACCGCAGCGGTGATCGCCCATGCCCTGCAAGCCTTGCGCGAACAAGGCGACGAGTTTGCCCGCGCCTGCTGCATTTACGCGACCGCGCCGTTGTTGCAATCGCGATTTCTTGTCCAGGGGTTGAGCCTGCTGGAGCAGCATCCCGACAAGTCTTTCGCATTCTCGGTGTGCGACTTTGGTTTCCCGGTTCAGCGAGCCCTGACCCTTGATGATCAGGGTGCATTGACGGCACTGTATCCGCAGTATCGTGATACCCGCTCCCAGGATCTGTCGATCGCCTATCAGGACGCCGGGCAGTTCTACTGGGGCCGCAGCGATGCCTGGTTGCGTGGCGAGGTGCTTTATTCTCCGTACAGCCTGCCGGTCATCCTGCCACGTCATCTGGTGCAGGACATCGACACACCGCAGGACTGGAAACGCGCGGAGTACCTGTATGCCGCGCTGAAAGCCGGAGGTGAACTGCAATGAGAGTACTGATTCGCTCTGACGCTTCGCCAACCATCGGCAGCGGCCACATCGCGCGCTGCCTGTGCCTGGCCCGCGTATTGCGCCGGCAGGGCAGTCATGTGGCGTTCGCCTGTCGCCTGTTACCGGGACATCGACTGCAGGCATTGCGGGCCGAAGGTTTCGAAACCTTCGAACTGCCCGAACGCTACAGTGATGAAGACCCGCAGCAAGCCATCGAATCCATGTTGCCATGGCAGGCAGACATTGCCGCGCTCGGGCCGTTGCTGGAACACCAGCCGGCGTTTGACTGGATCATTGTCGACCACTACGGCCTCGATCATCACTGGCAGACGGCCGCGCGGCGCTGGGCGCCACGGATCGCCGTGGTGGATGACCTCGCCACGCGGACCTACAGCGCCGATTTGCTGCTGAACCAGAATCTTTCGGGGACTCCAGAGGCTTATGCGTCGTTGCTGGCGCCAGGCTGCCGGACATTGTTCGGCCCCCGGTTTGCCATGTTGCGCGACGAGTTCCATTGCCCGGCCATCGAAATCAAGCCCCGGGCCCGGCGCGTGCTGGTGAATTTCGGCGGGTTCGACGCTGCCATGCAGACCCATCATGCAATGCTGGCGCTGGCGGACTTTGCTGAACTGGAAGTCGATTTTGTCGCCGGTGCGGGTAATCCGGCCTGGGCACAGATGCAGGCGTTGGCGGCGAGTCGGCCGCACTGGCGCCTGCACAGTTTTGTCAGCGACTTTTATCGATTGATGACCGAAGCCGACCTGTTTGTCGGGGCGGGTGGCGGCACCAGTTGGGAGCGGGCGGCCATGGGGCTGCCGACGATTTGCATTGCCGTGTCGAACAACCAGCAGGCCAATGGCGAGGTAATGGCGGCGGCGGGCGCCCATGTGTTCATGGGGGCTCGCGAGCACGTCAGTGTCGAGCAACTGCGCCTGGCCATCGGCTTTGTCGCGGGTAACCAGGGTTTGCGCCAGAGCCTGGCACAGCGGTCGCGACAGCTTGTCGATGGCCGGGGTGCGCAGCGGGTGGCGGCGGCGCTGGCCGGCGCGGTGCTGAAGATGCGCCCGGCGACCCTGGAGGATGCGCAGTTGTTGTTCGACGGGCGCAACACCCTGGCGGTGCGCCGCTGGTCGCTGGAGACCGGCGTGATCGAATGGCCTGCGCATCAGAACTGGCTTATCGCGAGCCTGAGCAATCCCCGGCGGCTGTTGTTGATTGCCGAGGCTGATGACGGTCCGGTCGGTGTGCTGCGTTATGACGTGCGCGGCTTTAGCGCCGAAGTGTCGATTTATCTGTTCGAAGGCCGGTTCGGCCTGGGCTGGGGCAGGGCGCTGCTGGCCCGTGGAGAAGCCTTCGTGAAGGCCCGTTGGCCAGAACTGGAGTCGCTCACCGCCCAGGTGTTGCCCGCTAACCAGCCGTCGCTGAACGTCTTTCGCGAAGCCGGTTTTACCCAGAATGCCTGCGCGTTCACGCGCGTATTGAAGGATCACGCAGATGACTAGCTTCAAGATCGGCGAGCGCCTGATCGGTGCCGATGCGCCGCCATTCATCATTGCCGAGATGAGCGGCAACCATAACCAGTCCCTGGACATGGCGCTGCAAATCGTCGAGGCCGCGGCCAGGGCCGGTGCCCATGCGCTGAAGCTGCAGACGTACACCGCGGACACCATGACCCTGGACCTGGCCGAAGGCGAGTTCTTCATCAAGGACCCCAAAAGCCCGTGGGCCGGTACTTCGCTGTACGCCTTGTATGAAAAGGCCCACACGCCCTGGGAATGGCACGCACCGATTTTCGCTCGCGCCAGGGAATTGGGCCTGCTGGCATTCTCCACGCCCTTCGATGAGAGCGCCGTGGATTTCCTCGAAAGCCACGACGTGCCTGCCTACAAGATCGCCAGTTTCGAAAACACCGACCTGCCGCTGATACGGCGGGTCGCCGCGACGGGCAAGCCGCTGATCATTTCCACCGGCATGGCCAGCATCGCCGAACTCGATGAAACCGTGCGCGCCGCCCGCGAGGCCGGGTGCAAGGACCTGGTGCTGCTCAAATGCACCAGCACCTATCCGGCATCACCGGCGAACAGCAACCTGAGGACGATTCCTCATCTGCGCGAGTTGTTTGATTGCCAGGTGGGGCTGTCCGATCACTCCATGGGCGTCGGTGTGTCCGTGGCGGCGGTGGCACTGGGGGCAACGGTGGTGGAAAAGCATTTCACCCTCGACCGTGCGGCCGGTGGTGTCGACGCCAGTTTCTCGCTGGAGCCCTCTGAACTGGCAAGCCTGGTGATTGAAACCGAACGCGCCTGGCAAGCCATGGGGCAAGTGCATTACGGCGTCACCGAGGCCGAACGGCAATCCCTGGTGTACCGTCGGTCGCTGTATGTCGCCCAGGACATGGAGGCCGGAGAGCCCTTCGATGCGACGAATCTGAGAACCATCCGTCCGGGACTCGGGCTGGCGCCCAAGCATGCGCAAAGCCTCCTGGGACGCCGTGCCCGTCAGGCCATCAAGCGTGGAACAGCGCTGGACTGGTCGTTGGTCGAATAACCCCAAGCGGCGCTGATTCGGCAAAATGCGTGACCTGCGAGTCATAACGGGCATCTTCACTGTATTGTATTGACCGGGAAGATGGCGCCTGACCCTTTATCGGGTTCAGTGATAGTCCTTGACGCTTCCCTGCCGTCGCCCTGGGGTGACGGTAATCCAGGTTTGTCGGCGCCCCTCGATTGCTTGCGAGTGGTGGTATTGGGCTGTTTATTATTGGGAAGCCGTAATGATTGGCATAAAAAGCATTGCGAGCTACGTTCCTGTAGCCGGCGTGGACAATTACGCACAAGGTGCAAAATTCGAGAAGGATGAAGAATTCATCCTGGGCAAGATCGGTTCGGCTTTCCTGCCGCGCAAAGGCGTTGATCAGGAAACCTCCGATCTGTGCGTTGAAGCGGCCAATGCGCTGTTTGCCAGCAACCCTGATCTGAAGCGTGAATCCATCGATGCGTTGATTGTCGTCACCCAGAACGGTGACGAAGAAGGCCTGCCACATACCGCAGCCATCGTGCAGGACAAACTCGGCCTGCCGACCAGCGTCGCCGCGTTCGATATTTCCCTGGGCTGCTCCGGTTACGTCTACGGCATCTATGCGATCAAGGGCTTCATGGAGGCCGCTGGCCTGAAGAACGGCCTGCTGATCACTGCCGACCCGTATTCGAAGATCGTCGACCCGGAAGACCGTAACACCACCATGCTGTTCGGCGATGCCGCCACTGCGACCTGGATGGGTGAAAATCCGACCTGGGCACTGGGCAAGGCCAAGTTCGGCACCGATGGTTCCGGCGCTCCGCATTTGAAAGTCACTGACGGCGTGTTCTTCATGAACGGCCGCCAGGTCTTCAACTTCGCGCTGCTCAAGGTGCCGGCACATTTGCATGAGTTGCTGGGCGAGTCGCAACTGAGTGCTGACGACATCGATGCGTTCTGCATTCACCAGGGCAGCGCGGCGATTGTCGATGCGGTCGCGCGGCGCTTCGAAGAATGCCCGCAGAAGTTCATCAAGGACATGGTCGAGACCGGTAACACGGTGTCGTCGAGCATCCCATTGCTGCTGGAAAAGCATATTCTCGATTCCGAATGGAGGCGCGTTGCGCTCAGCGGTTTCGGAGTGGGGCTGTCATGGGGTTCGGCGATCATCTATCGCCCTTGAGTGAAAGTCTTTTAATAAAAAAGGCCGGTACAAAAAAGCGCTCAAGGGTTAACCTTGAGCGCTTTTTTGCTTGTAAGGAATGCGAGGTAGCATGAGCGAATGCTTTGAAGACAATGCTCAGGTTATCCAGCGGCGCTGGCCGTCGCTGTATGCGCGATTGGAAATGGAAGACCACCTGGCCATCGAGGTCGAACTGATCGAAGGGCGGGACTCGACGTTGTGTGTGGGTGGCATCCAGCTCACCAGCCGCCATGATCGATTGGGTGAGGCCCGTTTGCAGGCCGCCAGCCTGGCGCCAGACAAGCCAATACTGCACGTTTACGGCACCGGTTTCGGCGATTTGCCTTCGGTCTTGCTGGAGCGCGCGGGGCTTGAAAAGCTCTATGTCCATATTCTCAACGGCGCGCTTTTCGCACTGGTGTTGCAACTGATCGATCAACGCCAATGGCTGAGCGATCCGCGCGTGCAACTGCTGTATGCCGGCGATCTGTCGGACATCTGCACCCCGTTTTTTGCGTTGCCGGCGGAAATGCTGCTGGCGGATGACTTCAGTGCGAAGATTCGTGATCGCCTGGTCAGCGAAGTGCACCTGAGTTTCAACAATCGGGAATTCGACCCGCAATCTCCCGTGATTCAGCAACGCTTGCAGGACACCCTCGAAGTGCTGCTTGCCGATGATGATGTGGCACAGCTGTTTGGCACTTGTGCCGGGCGTGAAATCTATGTGATCGGCACAGGGCCCAGCCTTGAAGGCAACTTCGAGCGCCTGGCGGCCGTGCGCAATCAAACGCCGCGTCCCCTGTTCATCAGTGTGGATACCGCCTACAGGCCCCTTCGCGAGCACGGAATCAAACCTGACCTGGTGGTGAGCATCGATCAGCGCATCAGTGCGCTGCACTTGCCGGGCGAAGACTCCGAAGGCATTCCGCTGGTGTACTTGCCTTTGAGCGATCCACACATGCTGAAGGCCTGGAACGGCAAACGCTATGGCGGTTATTCCGCCAGCCCGATCTATGCCGCACTACGTGAGCAACACCCACGTGCGCAGCTCTACGTCAGCGGCAGCGTGATCCATCCGGCAGTTGATCTGGCAGTGAAGATGGGCGCGCAGCGCATCACGCTTTTCGGTGCGGATTTTTCCTTCCCGATGAACAGGACCCATACCGGTTGGAATGATGGTGACCTGGGTCCGCCAGTGAACCAGGCCCGTCACTGGGTGCACGATGGACATGGACAGAAGGTCAAGACGCAATTGAATTTCCGCAGTTACCTGTGCGAGCTCGAACGTTACATTGCCAGGCATCCCGAGGTGCAGTTCTTCAATAGCAGTCGGGCTGGGGCAATGATTGCCGGTACGCAATTCAATCAGGATTTCGTGCAATGAAGCCTCAAGTGAAAGGCATCCAAGAGTACCGGCAGTGCGCAGGACTGTTTCGCCTGGGGCGTGATGTCGAGGCGGCTTTGAACATGGTTGATCTGTTCGATGAGGCGCAGCGGCTGTTTGCACAGGCACCTCAGGATGTTCAGCAGGCCTGGGCCTTGATGCTCAGGCAAATGCTGGCCTGCCAGGAGCGCCAGGATTGGCTGGGGCTTGCCGATTTCATGGAATATGAGTTGATCGAATTGCTCGAAAACATGCCGGCCTGAGGGGCAGCAACAGCTTTGGCACGGGCGTTTGTGGGTTGGACAGTTTCATGGCGTCATTTTTTTGCGGTTGAGGGGCGCTAAGCCCTTGTTTTCTCGGGGGTGGCAGGGTGATGGCATTTTTTTTCAAAAAAGCCCTCAAGCAACCTGCCAACCCGACGATAACTATTACGAAGGTTCTCTAGGCCATACCCGGCGGTTGCCAGGGCCGGAAGCCGCAGTACCCAACCAACGAGGAATTCGTCATGGCTTTAACTGTAAACACCAACACCACGTCGCTGGGCGTTCAGAAAAACCTGAACCGTGCTACCGATGCACTTTCGACCTCGATGCAGCGCCTGTCTTCCGGCCTGAAAATCAACAGCGCCAAGGACGACGCCGCCGGCCTGCAGATCGCAACCCGCATGGCTGCACAGATCCGTGGTGGTACCCAGGCAATCCAGAACGCCAACGACGGTATCTCCGTTGCCCAGACCGCTGAAGGCGCGCTGCAAGCTTCGACCGACATTCTGCAGCGTATGCGTGAACTGGCTGTTAAAGCACGTAACGGTACCAACAGCACCGCTGACCAGACCGCTACCAACTCCGAATTCGCTCAGATGTCTGACGAAATCACTCGTATCTCCGCTTCCACCAACCTGAACGGCAAAAACCTGCTGGACGGTACGGCTGGTACCATGCAACTGCAAGTTGGCGCCAACACTGGCTCGGCCAACCGCATCGACCTGGTGCTGAGCTCCAAGTTCGACGCCGTTTCCCTGTCCGTAGGCAGCGGTACTGTTGTTCTGACCGGTGCGACTTCCGCTACCCTGTCTGCCAACATCGACAACGCGATCACCGCGATCGACGCTGCTCTGGCATCGATCAACGCCACCCGCGCAAACCTGGGTGCTTCGCAGAACCGTCTGACCAGCACCATCTCCAACCTGCAGAACATCGTGGAAAACACCACTGCTGCACAAGGCCGTGTACAAGACACCGACTTCGCCGCAGAAACCGCGAACCTGACCAAGCAGCAAACCCTGCAACAGGCTTCCACCTCGGTTCTGGCCCAGGCCAACCAACTGCCTTCCGCTGTACTGAAGCTGCTTCAGTAATTTCGGAATGAGTTTGAGCGGGGGAGTGTGCTTGTCACGCTCTCTCGCTTTTTACGTTAAGAGGTGATGGGCATGGAGATGAGCGTAAAGCTTGGCGTGTCTTATCCGGCTCCCCAGCCAGCGAGCAGCGTCTCGGATAAAGCACCGGAAAAGCCTGAAGCCGTCAGCGTGACTCCAGTGGCGGACAAGAAGCTGGATGCGGATGACACTCACCTGAAGCAGGCGGTGCAGCAGATCGAAAAGTTTGTGCAGTCGATCAAGCGCAATCTGGAGTTCTCGATAGACGAGCAATCCGGAAAGGTCGTCGTCAAGGTGATTGCAAGCGAAACGGGTGAGGTCGTGCGACAGATCCCTTCCGCAGAGGCCCTCAAGCTGGCGGAAAGCCTGAGCAATGCGAGCCACGTATTGTTCGACGCTAAAGTTTGATAGCTGGCATGAATAGTGTCTGTAAGTTCTTGGGCGCAGGTATTGGCCAAAAGAGTGGCAGCAACCTGAAGGGAGACGCAAAATGGCAAGTCCAATTTTACCGGGTTCGGGCTTAGGCTCTGGCCTGAATATCGGTGATATCGTCACTGCGCTGGTCAACGCCGACAAATCTGCCAAGCAGACGCAGATCGATACCCAGACCAAAACCAACACGCTGAAGATTTCCGGTGTCGGTTCCTTGAAAAGCGCACTGACGGCCTTTCAGACGGCGCTGACCAATCTCGGTAGCAAGACCAATCCTGCGTTTGCGGGCTTTACCGCCACTTCGGGTACCCCGTCGATTCTGGGTGTAACTTCCGACAACACCGCAGTTGCCGGTACCTACAGCGTTGTTGTGAATAACCTGGCCACCAGCTCGAAAGTAGCCAGTGCTTCTTTTGCCGGCGGTGCCGCCAGTGCCATTCCGAGTGGTACTCTGAAAATCAGTCAGAATGGCACTGATTACGATGTCACGATTCCAGCCAGTGCGACCCTGCAGAGCACCCGGGATGCCATCAACTCTGCGCAGGCGAGCAATGGTATTTCTGCCAACATCGTGACCGACAGCAGCGGTGCGTCGCGACTGGTGATCAGTTCCAGCAAGACCGGCGCGGGTTCCGACCTTGTGGTCAGCGGTATCGCCGGCCTTGCAATCGACGGTACCCAACCGATGGGCGCCAACCCTTCGGCTGCAAGTTCCGGTGCTGTCAACGGAGTTGCGGTGGATGCATCGCTGACCATCGATGGTCTGGCAGTGACCAGCAAGAGTAATACGGTTACCGGCGCAGTCAGTGGCCTGACCCTGAACCTGGCGTCCGCGAGCACGGGTACACCGCCGGCTGCTGCGACCGTCACCGTTGCGACCAACACCACCGGTTTGCAAACATCGATCCAGTCGTTCGTCGATTCCTACAACACCCTGATGAACACCATCAACTCCCTGTCCAAGGCGACAGAGGGTGCCGATGGCAAGCTGACGGTTCAGGCGGCGTTTACCGGTGACTCGATGCCGCGCTCACTGATTTCCGATATTCGCAGTGTACTGACGGCTCCTGGTGCGGGCGGTCCTTTGGCGGTGCTGTCGCAGATCGGCGTGATGACAAACGAGAAAACCGGCAACCTGGCATTCGACACGACGGCGTTCAACAAGACGATGTCCACCGGCGGTATGAGTGGCCAGGTGCAGCAGTTGTTCAGCGGAACCAACGCGACCAACGGCCTGCTGGCGCGCATGGGCACTGCAATCAAGCCTTATGTGCAGGCTGGTGGCTTGCTCGACCAGCGCAATAGCAGCCTGCAGAGCGTGAGCAAGAACCTTTCAAACCAACAGTCTGCGCTGGACTTGCGTGTCGCGAACATGACCAAGACGCTGACCGCCAAATACAACGCAATGGACCTTTTGGTCGGGCAAATGAAAGCGACGGCGACTAACATCACCTCGTTCTTCACGTCCTTGAACGCCCAGAAGTCCAACAGCTAGTCATGAGCTGACGACAAAAACCCGGCTACGCATTTTAGCGTGTGCCGGGTTTTTGTCTTTTGCTCTAAAGTTTTCCGGTACGCGGACGATACACTGCTCATACGAGTCATTGTGGTAATGAGGTAGAACATGAATCCAATGTTAGCCCTTCGGCAGTATCAGAAAGTGGGCGCGCACGCCCAGACGTCCGAAGCGAGTCCGCATCGTTTGGTGCAAATGCTCATGGAAGGTGGCCTGGACCGTATCGCTCAGGCCAAAGGCGCCCTGGAACGCAAGGACATTCCCGGCAAGTGTGTGTCGATCAGCAAGGCGATTGGCATCATCGGTGGCTTGCGTGAAGGCCTGGATCTTGAAAATTGCGCCGATGCCGTGGGCGAGCTCGACAGTCTTTACATCTATATGATGAAGCGCCTGGCCGAGGCGAACATCAGCAGCGACCTGAAGATTCTCGATGAGGTCGCGGGGTTGCTTCGCACGGTGAAAGAAGGCTGGGACGGCATTGCTGAGCCAGGTCCGCAGTTCTAGGGAGATCGCCATGAGTCTTGTATTGCAGCGAATAGAACAAACCCGTGAAGCGCTGGTCGGTGCCTTGGCCGAGCGCGACTGGGAGGCTATCGGTCAATTGGACCTGGATTGCCGTTCGTGCATGGAAGACGTCTTGAGCGAGGCTTCGCTGGACGAAGAAGTTCTGCGCAGCAATCTTGAGGAGTTGCTGTATGTCTACAAGCAACTGCTTGAGGTGGCGATGGGGGAGAGGCAGGCGATAGTCGATGAAATGTCTCAGATCCAGCAAGCGCGGAACGCGGCAAAGGTTTACCATCTGTTTGGTTAATTAACCCCAAGTTAATCCAGACATGTGCGCCATAAATTTGACTGTGCACGTTTTTTTGACTTAACTAGTGGCTGGTTCCAGATTTCAGTCGTCTTCAGGCACAACGTGTCTGCAAGCGTCTAGCTTGCCCCAGCATTTTGGGCATTGAGTTGACTAGGGAAGTTGCTATTGCATGTGGCGTGAAACCAAAATTCTGCTGATCGATGACGATAGCGTCCGCCGCCGCGACTTGGCGGTGATCTTGAATTTTCTCGGCGAAGAAAATTTACCCTGCGGTAGCCATGACTGGCAGCAGGCTGTCGGCTCATTGTCGTCAAGTCGTGAAGTAATCTGTGTCCTCATCGGGACGGTAAATGCTCCTGGTGCACTTCTGGGCTTGCTTAAGACACTCTCGACCTGGGATGAGTTCCTTCCGGTTTTGTTAATGGGCGATAATTCTTCCATTGACCTGCCGGAAGACCAGCGTCGCCGGGTGCTTTCGACCCTCGAAATGCCGCCCAGCTACAGCAAGTTGCTCGACTCGCTGCACCGTGCCCAGGTCTATCGCGAGATGTACGACCAGGCCCGCGAGCGCGGTCGTCATCGCGAGCCCAATCTTTTCCGCAGTCTTGTCGGCACCAGCCGGGCGATTCAACACGTCCGTCAGATGATGCAGCAAGTCGCCGATACCGATGCCAGCGTGCTGATCCTCGGTGAGTCCGGCACCGGCAAGGAAGTGGTTGCACGCAACCTGCATTACCACTCCAAGCGCCGCGAAGCGCCGTTCGTGCCGGTCAACTGCGGGGCGATCCCGGCCGAGTTGCTGGAAAGCGAATTGTTCGGTCACGAGAAGGGCGCCTTCACCGGGGCGATCACCAGCCGCGCCGGTCGATTCGAGCTGGCCAATGGCGGCACCCTGTTCCTCGATGAAATCGGCGACATGCCGCTGCCGATGCAGGTCAAGCTGCTGCGCGTGTTGCAGGAGCGCACCTTCGAGCGCGTGGGCAGCAACAAGACCCAGAGCGTCGACGTGCGCATCATTGCGGCGACCCACAAGAACCTCGAAAGCATGATCGAGATCGGCACCTTCCGCGAAGACTTGTACTACCGCCTGAATGTGTTCCCGATCGAGATGGCGCCGCTGCGCGAGCGGGTCGAAGACATTCCGCTGCTGATGAACGAACTGATCTCGCGCATGGAGCACGAGAAGCGCGGTTCGATCCGCTTCAACTCGGCAGCGATCATGTCGCTGTGCCGGCATGGCTGGCCGGGCAACGTCCGTGAACTGGCCAACCTGGTGGAGCGCATGGCGATCATGCATCCGTACGGTGTGATCGGCGTGGCCGAGTTGCCGAAGAAATTCCGCTACGTCGACGATGAAGACGAGCAGATGGTCGACAGCCTGCGCAGCGATCTGGAAGAGCGCGTGGCCATCAACGGTCATACGCCGGACTTCACGGCCAACGCCATGTTGCCTCCCGAAGGCCTGGACCTGAAGGACTACCTCGGTGGTCTGGAGCAAGGGTTGATTCAGCAGGCGCTGGATGATGCCAATGGCATTGTGGCGCGCGCGGCCGAGCGACTGCGTATTCGTCGCACCACGCTGGTGGAAAAGATGCGCAAGTACGGCATGAGCCGTCGTGATGGAGACGAACAGGCGGATGATTGACGCCTGTTTTTCAAGTCATTCATTTACAATGAGTTTTTTTTAGGCACGGGTATTGCTACGTCCCTCGCAACGTTCCGTTTCACTGACGGTCAGCCAAGCGAGAGAGCACAATGCCCCAAGCCGCCCAGATGTCTCCTGTCCCTGATGCTTCGCGGCAACCGTCGTCCGTAGAGCAGGCGAGTCGGCTGGGCCTTGAGCAGGCATTCGCGCTGTTCAATCAGATGTCCAGTCAGTTGACCGATTCCTACAGCATGCTTGAAGCCCGGGTAACCGAGCTCAAGGGTGAACTGGCGGTGGTCAGTGCTCAGCGCATGCAGGAGCTGGCGGAAAAAGAACGCCTGGCCAACCGCCTGCAAAACCTCCTTGATCTGTTACCCGGCGGTGTCATTGTCATTGACGCCCAGGGCATCGTGCGCGAAGCCAATCCGGCAGCGTGCGAGTTGCTGGGTTTGCCGCTGGAAGGTGAATTGTGGCGCCACGTCATTGCCCGCTGTTTTGCACCACGCGAAGACGATGGTCATGAAGTCTCCCTCAAGAATGGTCGACGCCTGTCGATCGCCACGCGCTCGCTGGACGCCGAGCCCGGCCAGCTGGTGTTGCTCAATGACCTGACCGAAACCCGTCACCTGCAGGATCAACTGGCCCGACATGAACGTCTGTCGTCGCTGGGGCGCATGGTCGCTTCGTTGGCTCATCAGATACGCACGCCGTTGTCCGCCGCGTTGCTGTACGCCAGCCATTTGACCGAGCAGGAGCTGCCGGTCGCTACCCAGCAGCGCTTTGCCGGGCGCCTCAAGGAGCGCCTGCACGAACTGGAGCACCAGGTGCGTGACATGCTGGTGTTCGCCCGGGGCGAGTTGCCGCTGACCGATCGCGTGACCCCTGCTCAACTGATGCAGTCGTTGCAGGCGGCCGCGCTGACCCACGTGCAGGATCTGCCGATCCGCTGGCAGTGCGACAGTCACTCGGGGGCGTTGCTGTGCAATCGCGACACGCTGGTCGGAGCGATCCTCAACCTGATCGAGAACGCCATTCAGGCCAGTGCCGGTCAATTGCGCCTCAAGATTCACCTCTACACCCGCGGCAACAACCTGCGCCTGTGCGTCAGTGACAGTGGCTCCGGTATCGATGCCGGCGTTCTGGCGCGATTGGGCGAACCCTTTTTCACTACCAAAACCACCGGCACAGGTCTTGGTCTGACCGTGGTCAAGGCAGTGGCGCGTGCTCATCAGGGAGAATTGCAGTTGCGTTCGCGGCTCGGTCGCGGCACCTGCGCGCAGGTGATCCTGCCGTTGTTCAGCAGCGCTCAAGGGGCGGAGTGACGCACATGGGGATCAAGGTTCTGCTGGTCGAGGACGACCGCGCGTTGCGCGAGGCACTGGCTGATACGCTGTTGCTCGCGGGGCACGATTACAAGGCAGTGGGTTCGGCTGAAGATGCGCTGGCTGCTGTCGGCGACGAGGCCTTCAGCCTGGTGATCAGCGACGTCAATATGCCGGGCATGGACGGCCACCAGTTGCTCGGCATGCTGCGAGTGCGGCAGCCGCAGTTGCCGGTGTTGCTGATGACGGCTCACGGTGCGGTCGAGCGTGCGGTCGACGCGATGCGCCAGGGCGCGGCGGACTACCTGGTCAAGCCATTCGAACCCAAGGCGTTGCTCGATCTGGTGGGGCGTCATGCCCTGGGCAGCCTCGGCCTTACCGAAGGTGAAGGGCCGGTAGCGTTCGAACCGGCGAGCGCGCAGTTGCTCGAGTTGGCGGCGCGGGTCGCACGCAGCGATTCCACGGTGCTGATCTCGGGTGAGTCGGGCACGGGCAAGGAAGTGCTGGCGCGTTACATCCATCAGCATTCTCATCGCGCCCGTCAGCCGTTCATTGCGATCAACTGCGCTGCGATCCCGGACAACATGCTCGAAGCGACCTTGTTCGGTCACGAGAAGGGCTCCTTCACCGGCGCCATTGCCGCGCAAGCCGGCAAGTTCGAGCAGGCCGACGGCGGCACCATTCTGCTCGATGAAATTTCTGAAATGCCCCTGGGGCTCCAGGCCAAATTGCTGCGCGTGCTGCAAGAGCGCGAGGTCGAAAGGGTTGGGGCGCGCAAACCGGTCACGCTGGATATTCGTGTGGTCGCGACCACCAATCGCGACCTGGCGGGTGAGGTAGCGGCGGGGCGCTTTCGCGAGGACCTTTATTATCGCCTGTCGGTGTTTCCTCTTGCCTGGCGTCCATTGCGCGAGCGCACCGCCGACATCCTGCCGCTGGCCGAGCGCCTGCTGGCCAGGCACGTCAATAAAATGAAGCATTCGCCTGCCAGGTTGTCGCCCGAGGCTCAGGCGTGCCTGATCGGTTATCCGTGGCCGGGTAACGTGCGCGAACTGGACAACGCGATTCAGCGTGCGCTGATTTTGCAGCAGGGTGGCTTGATCCAGCCGCAGGATTTCTGCCTGGCCGGGCCGGTGGCTTGCGCTCCATTGCCGGCGTTGGCGCAGGTGCCGGTGCGTCCGGTGGAAGTCGAGGCCGAGTCGGCCGGGGCGCTGGGAGATGACCTGCGTCGCCATGAATTCCAGATGATCATCGACACCTTGCGCGCCGAGCGCGGCCGTCGCAAAGAGGCGGCCGAGCGCCTGGGCATCAGCCCGCGAACCCTGCGTTACAAGCTGGCGCAGATGCGCGATGCCGGCATGGATGTGGAAGCCTATCTCTTTGCCACCTGATCCCTGGTTCCAATACCTGGACCTGTTCCTGTAGGAGCGAGCTCTGCTCGCGATGGACTCAAGAGCGCCGCGTTTTTCCTGCAATCCCGCGTTATCGTTAACGACCATCGCGAGCAGGGCTCGCTCCTACATAGATCGGAATGAAGCTCGGGACGGGCTTTTGTATGACTCAGCCATGGAGCTGGCACCCTTGTTGCTAACACCTCACTACCCGCCGAGTGAGTGTCAAAAAATTGCGGGTCGTCAAAGAGAGAAACCATGAGCCAAGGTATTGAATTCAATCGGTTGATGCTGGATATGCGCGCCATGCAAATGGATGCCATGTCTGCGCCGAAATCGACGGCCGTCCCTGAAGTGGCGGGCAGCAGCTTTTCCGACATGCTCGGCCAAGCCGTCAATAAAGTGAACGACACCCAACAGGCTTCCACTCAGTTGGCCAGCGCCTTCGAAATCGGTAAAAGCGGCGTCGACCTCACAGACGTGATGATTTCCTCGCAGAAGGCCAGTGTGTCATTCCAGGCATTGACCCAGGTGCGCAACAAGCTGGTTCAGGCCTATCAAGACATCATGCAGATGCCTGTTTAAAGGACGAGATTGAGTCATGGCAGAAGCAGTCGCCGATAACGTTCCGGCCAAGGCCACTCCAATAGACGGCAAGCCGCCGCTGTTCGGATTGTCCTTCCTGGAAAACCTCTCCGAGATGACCATGTTGCGTCAGGTGGGCCTGTTGGTCGGCCTGGCGGCGAGCGTGGCGATTGGCTTCGCCGTGGTGTTGTGGTCCCAGCAGCCGGACTACCGGCCTCTGTACGGCAGCCTTGCCGGCATGGACGCCAAGCAGGTCATGGATACCCTGGCCTCCGCCGATATTCCGTACACCGTCGAACCCAACTCCGGTGCCTTGCTGGTCAAGGCCGATGACCTGTCCCGTGCGCGGCTCAAGCTCGCGGCCGCTGGTGTCACTCCCAGCGACGGCAACATCGGTTTTGAAATCCTCGACAAGGAACAGGGGCTGGGCACCAGCCAGTTCATGGAAGCGACCCGCTATCGTCGCGGCCTCGAAGGCGAACTGGCCCGCACCATTTCCAGCCTGAACAACGTCAAGGGTGCCCGCGTGCATCTGGCGATCCCGAAAAGTTCGGTGTTCGTGCGCGATGAACGCAAGCCGAGCGCTTCGGTTCTGGTTGAACTCTATTCCGGTCGCTCCCTCGAACCAGGCCAGGTCGTTGCCATCATCAATCTGGTGGCGACCAGCGTTCCCGAACTCAGCAAGTCGCAGATCACCGTAGTCGATCAGAAAGGCAACCTGCTGTCGGATCAGGCGGAAAACTCCGAACTGACCATGGCCGGCAAGCAATTCGACTACAGCCGTCGCATGGAAAGCATGCTCACCCAGCGCGTACACAACATCCTGCAGCCGGTGTTGGGCAACGATCGCTATAAAGCCGAAGTGTCCGCCGATGTGGACTTCAGTGCGGTCGAGTCGACTTCCGAGCAATTCAACCCGGATCAACCGGCATTGCGCAGCGAGCAGTCGGTCAACGAACAACGTACCGCCAGCAATGGTCCGCAAGGCGTGCCGGGTGCCTTGAGCAACCAGCCGCCGTCGCCGGCCTCCGCGCCGCAAACCACCGGTGGCGCGACCGCGTCGGCCGGCATGGTGCAGCCAGGCCAGCCACTGATCGACGCCAACGGCCAGCAAATCATGGACCCGGCCACCGGTCAGCCGATGCTCGCACCGTACCCGGCGGACAAGCGTCAGCAATCGACCAAAAACTTCGAACTCGACCGTTCCATCAGCCATACCAAGCAACAGCAGGGCCGATTGAATCGCCTGTCGGTGTCGGTGGTAGTGGACGATCAGGTCAAGATCAACCCGGCCAACGGCGAAACCACCCGTGCGCCATGGAGCGCCGATGAATTGGCGCGCTTCACGCGCCTGGTTCAGGATGCGGTCGGCTTCGATGCCAGCCGTGGTGACAGTGTCAGCGTGATCAACATGCCGTTCTCCGCCGAGCGCGGTGAAGTGATTGCCGATATTCCGTTCTACTCCCAGCCGTGGTTCTGGGACATCGTCAAGCAAGTGCTGGGTGTGTTGTTCATCCTGGTGCTGGTGTTCGGTGTATTGCGTCCGGTGCTCAACAACATCACCGGTGGCGGCAAGGGCAAGCAGCTGGCCGGCATCGGCAGCGACGTCGAGTTGGGTGGCATGGGCGGCCTGGACGGCGAGCTGGCCAACGACCGCGTCAGCCTCGGCGGCCCGCAAAGCATTCTGCTGCCGAGCCCGAGCGAAGGCTATGACGCACAGTTGAACGCAATCAAGAGTCTGGTGGCAGAAGATCCGGGTCGTGTGGCCCAGGTCGTGAAAGAGTGGATTAACGCAGATGAGTGATAACCGAGCCGTTGCCGCCAAACTGTCCAAGGTCGACAAGGCCGCCATCCTGTTGCTGTCCCTGGGCTCCACCGACGCGGCCCAGGTGCTGCGCCACATGGGCCCCAAAGAGGTTCAGCGCGTGGGTGTGGCCATGGCCCAGATGGGAAATGTGCACCGCGAGCAGGTCGAGCAGGTGATGAGCGAGTTCGTCGATATCGTCGGCGACCAGACCAGCCTGGGCGTCGGTTCCGACGACTATGTGCGCAAAATGCTCACCCAGGCCCTGGGTGAAGACAAGGCCAACGGCCTGATCGACCGCATCCTGCTTGGTGGCAACACCAGTGGCCTCGACAGCCTGAAGTGGATGGAGCCGCGCGCCGTCGCCGACGTGATCCGTTACGAGCACCCGCAGATCCAGGCGATCGTGGTGGCGTATCTCGATCCGGACCAGGCCGGTGAAGTGCTCGGCAACTTCGACCACAAGGTGCGGCTGGACATCATCCTGCGAGTCTCCTCGCTGAACACCGTACAGCCAGCGGCCCTGAAAGAACTCAACCAGATTCTCGAGAAGCAGTTCTCCGGCAACTCGAATGCCTCGCGCACCACCCTGGGTGGCATCAAGCGTGCGGCGGACATCATGAACTTCCTCGACAGCTCGATCGAAGGCCAGCTCATGGATTCGATTCGCGAAGTCGACGAAGACCTGTCCGGTCAGATCGAAGACCTCATGTTCGTCTTCAACAACCTGGCCGATGTCGACGACCGCGGGATCCAGGCGCTGCTGCGCGAAGTGTCCTCCGATGTGCTGGTGCTGGCCCTCAAGGGGTCGGACGAAGGCGTCAAGGAGAAGATCTTCAAGAACATGTCCAAGCGTGCGGCCGAACTGTTGCGCGACGACCTGGAAGCCAAGGGCCCGGTGCGCGTCAGCGACGTGGAAACCGCGCAGAAGGAAATCCTCACCATCGCCCGCCGTATGGCCGAAGCCGGAGAAATCGTTCTCGGCGGCAAGGGCGGCGAGGAAATGATCTAACACCATGGTCAAGAATGATGATGCACCCACTGACCTGATCCGGGCCAGGGATGTCAGTGGCTTCGATACCTGGGCACTGCCCAGTTTCGACCCGCCGGAACCCGAGCCGGAACCGGAGCCGGAACCCGAGCCGCCGGAAATGGAGGAAGTGCCGCTGGAGGAAGTCCAGCCACTGACCCTCGAAGAACTCGAAAGCATTCGCCAGGAAGCCTACAACGAAGGCTTCGCGGTGGGTGAGAAAGAAGGATTCCACAGCACCACGCTCAAGGTCCGCCAGGAAGCCGAAGTGGCCCTGACGGCCAAGATCGGGGCGCTGGAGCAATTGATGAGCCATCTGTTCGAGCCCATCGCCGAGCAGGACACCCAGATCGAAAAGTCCCTGGTCGACCTCGTGCAACACATCACCAGGCAGGTGATCCAGCGCGAACTGGCGATCGACTCGTCACAGATCGAACACGTGATGCGCGAAGCCCTCAAGCTCCTGCCGCTGGGCGTGGGCAATGTGCGGCTGTACATCAATCCGCAGGATTTCGAACAGGTCAAAGCCCTGCGCGAACGCCATGAAGAAACCTGGCGCATCGTCGAGGACGAATCGTTGTTGCCTGGCGGTTGCCGGGTCGAGACCGAACACAGCCGCATCGACGCCACGGTGGAAACCCGAATCGCGCGGGTGATGGACAAGCTGTTCGATCAGTTGCACGAGCAGGCCTTGCACCCGGCGGCGCCGGACGTCAGCCTGGAACTGCCGATCGAAAGCAAGCCTGCGTCGGACATTGCCGATGCGCCTTGAACGCACCAGTTTTGCCAAGCGCCTGGGCAGTTATGCCGAGGCCACGCAATTGGAGGGCGCACCGATTCTCGAAGGGCGCCTGCTGCGCATGGTCGGCCTGACCCTCGAAGCCGAGGGCCTGCGCGCCGCCATGGGCAGCCGCTGCATGGTCATCAATGACGACAGCTATCACCCGGTGCAGGTCGAAGCCGAAGTAATGGGCTTCTCCGGCAGTAAAGTCTTCCTGATGCCAGTCGGCAGTGTCGCCGGCATTGCGCCCGGTGCCCGAGTGGTGCCCCTGGCGGATAACGGTCGCCTGCCCATGGGCATGAGCATGCTCGGACGGGTGCTCGACGGTGCCGGTCGTGCTCTGGACGGCAAGGGCGGGATGAAGGCCGAAGACTGGGTACCCATGGATGGCCCGACCATCAACCCGCTCAAGCGCGAGCCGATCAGCGAACCGCTGGACGTGGGCATCCGTTGCATCAACGGCATGTTGACCGTCGGTCGTGGCCAGCGGCTTGGCCTGTTTGCCGGTACCGGTGTCGGTAAATCGGTGTTGCTGGGAATGATGACGCGCTTTACCGAGGCCGACATTATCGTCGTCGGGCTGATCGGTGAACGGGGTCGTGAAGTTAAAGAGTTCATCGAGCACATCCTCGGTGAAGAAGGGCTCAAGCGTTCAGTGGTGGTGGCGTCCCCGGCGGACGATGCGCCGCTGATGCGCCTGCGCGCTGCCATGTATTGCACGCGCATCGCCGAGTATTTCCGCGACAAGGGCAAGAACGTTCTGTTGCTGATGGATTCCCTGACCCGATTCGCTCAGGCCCAGCGGGAAATCGCCCTGGCCATTGGCGAGCCACCGGCGACCAAGGGCTATCCGCCGTCGGTATTCGCCAAGTTGCCGAAACTGGTGGAGCGGGCGGGTAACGCGGAGAAGGGCGGAGGTTCGATCACCGCGTTCTACACCGTGCTGTCCGAAGGCGACGACCAGCAGGACCCGATTGCCGACTCGGCGCGGGGCGTGCTCGACGGGCACATCGTGCTGTCCCGGCGCCTGGCCGAGGAAGGGCATTACCCGGCCATTGATATCGAGGCGTCCATCAGCCGGGTGATGCCGGCGGTGGTGTCGCCGGAGCACATGACCCGTGCGCAGTATTTCAAGCAGCTGTGGTCGCGCTATCAGCAGAGCCGCGATCTGATCAGCGTTGGCGCCTATGTCGCCGGCGGAGATCGGGAGACCGATCTGGCGATTTCCCTGCAACCGCAATTGGTCAAATACCTGCGTCAGGGCCTCAACGACAGCATCAGCCTGGGCGAAAGCGAAGCGTATCTCGCCTCGATCTTCGCGCCCGCGGCAGGCGGTTAAGCGGTCATGGCCCAGAGTCGGGCGGGCCGGCTGGCGCCGGTGGTGGAAATGGCCGAAAAGGCCGAGAAAACCGCGGTCCAGCGCCTGGGGCACTTTCAAGGGCAGGTTCGCCTGGCACAAAGCAAACTCGCCGACCTTGAAGCCTTCCGTCTCGACTATCAGGAACAATGGATCGTACGTGGCAGCGGCGGTGTCTCGGGTCAATGGTTGCTGGGTTATCAGGGCTTTCTTGCGCAACTGGGCACGGCCATCGACCAGCAGCGGCAAAGCCTGGCCTGGCATCAGAACAACCTCAACAAAGCCCGGGAAACCTGGCAGCAGGCGTTTGCCCGGGTCGAGGGCCTGCGCAAACTGGTTCAGCGCTATGCCGATGAGGCGCGGGCGCTTGAAGACCGGCGTGAGCAGAAATTGCTGGATGAATTGTCCCAGCGCCTGCCACGGCAAAATCACCCGTAGGAGCGAGCTCGCTCGCGATGAACCTGTGAGCGCACGGGGGTGTCAGGTTTACAGCGATAATATTGACGACCATCGCGAGCGAGCTCGCTCCTACAGCGATAGCGATTTGACAGTCGCCAAAACCTCCCGCCTTGCTCCAACCTCTACCAAATGCTAAACCTTGTGCAAGCGGGTTTACCAATGACAAGGAAGCCATGAAATGTCAGTCGTTACAGAAGTCTCTCCGGATGGGCAAAAACTGACGATATCGGTCAAGGGACGATTCGATTTCGCCAAGCATCAGGAGTTTCGCCAGTCCTACGAAGATAAACAGCTATCGGCGGTTGTGGTCGACCTGAAAGACGCCACTTACCTCGACAGCTCGGCCCTGGGCATGCTGCTTCTGCTGCGTGATCACGCCGGTGGCGATGATTCCGATATCCGCGTCGTCAACAGCAGTACCGACGTGCGCAAGATCCTCGCCATCTCCAATTTCGACAAGCTGTTCGACATCAGTTGATTGCCATGCAGCCACTGGAGCCGCTGACGATCCTGATTGCCGAGGACAGCGCCGCCGATCGCCTGCTGTTGTCGAGCATCCTGCGCCGCCAGGGGCACGAAGTGCTGACGGCGGCCAACGGTGCCGAAGCGGTCGAGGCGTTTCGCCAGCAGCCACCGCATCTGGTGTTGATGGATGCGCTGATGCCGGTGATGGACGGCTTCGAGGCGGCCCGGCAGATCAAGGCCCTGGCCGGGGAAACCCTGGTGCCGATCATCTTCCTCACTTCCTTGTCCGAAAGCGAAGCGCTGGCCCGTTGTCTGGAGGTTGGCGGTGACGACTTTCTGGCGAAGCCGTACAACCAGGTGATTCTCGCAGCCAAGATCAAGGCGATGGATCGCTTGCGGCGCTTGCAGGACACGGTGCTGCAACAGCGAGACCAGATCGCCGGGCACCACGACTACCTGCTCAACGAGCAGCGTGTGGCCAAGGCCGTTTTCGACAAGGTGGCGCACTCGGGCTGCCTGAATGCCGCGCCGAACATCCGTTATCTGCAATCGCCCTATGCGCTGTTCAACGGCGACCTGTTGCTGGCCGCGTTCACGCCGGCCGGAGACATGCACGTACTGCTGGGCGACTTCACCGGCCACGGTCTGCCGGCGGCAGTGGGGGCCATGCCCCTGGCCGAAGTGTTTTACGGGATGACGGCCAAGGGTTATGGCCTGGCGGAAACCCTGCGTGAGATGAATGCCAAGCTCAAGCGCATCCTGCCGGTGGACATGTTCTGCTGTGCCACGTTGCTGTGCCTGAGTTTCCAGCGCCGTTCGGTGGAAGTGTGGAACGGTGGAATGCCGGACGGTTACCTGCATTGCATTGCCAGTGGCGAGCGAACGCCGCTTCCGGCGCGGCACCTGCCTTTGGGGGTGCTGAGCCCGGAAGCCTTCGATGAATGCACCGATGTGTTTCCCATGGCGCTCGGGGATCGGGTTTTCCTGTTGTCCGATGGGGTGATCGATACCTGCGACGCCAATGACCAGTTGTTTGGCGAGCAGCGATTGCAGCAGGTGTTTGCCGCCAACCGTCAGCCAGATGCGCTGTTCGAAGAACTCGAGCAGGCGCTGCGCGATTTCGGCGGAGAGAACCGCGACGATGTCAGCATGGTCGAAATCAGCCTGGTGGAGCCGGCGCAGATCACTCCGCCAGCGTTGATCTACTCCGACAGCGGCCAGTCCTGTCCGCTGGACTGGTCGGTGAGTTTCGAATTTCGCGCCGCCACGCTCAAGCGATTCAATCCGTTGCCCTATCTGTTGCAGTTGCTGCTGGAGGTGCATGGCCTTCGGGCTCAGAGCGGTGCGCTCTACAGCGTGCTGGCGGAGCTCTACTCCAATGCGCTGGAGCATGGCGTGCTGGGGCTGGATTCGCGCCTCAAGCGCGATGCCTCGGGTTTTGCGCGATATTATCAAGAGCGCAATGCGCGCCTGGACGAGCTTCAGGAGGGCTATGTACGGCTGCATTTGCAGGTGGCGCCAACAGACGACGGCGGTTGCCTGACCATTCACATCGAAGACAGCGGCAAGGGTTTCGATGTCGAGCGGGTGATGCAAAGGCCTCTGGATGACATCCGCCTGTCGGGACGTGGGGTCAGCCTGATCCGCCAGTTGGGGCGTAATGCCCGTTGGACCGACGATGGTCGAAGTGCACGCGTGGAGTTTATCTGGGACGCTCTGGCATAATCCGCGCATTCTTGATCAAGGAGTGAGCAAGTGGCTGACATACATCTGGACCCGGACGTGCTGAAAGCGTTGCGGGAAGTCATGGAAGACGAGTTTTCGACTTTGATCGATACCTTCCTTGCGGACTCCGAAGAGCGGCTGCGGCAGTTGACCATGATTGTCGACGCTACGCAGATTATCGAGGCTGCCCATAGCTTCAAGGGCAGTAGCAGCAACATGGGGGCGACTCGCCTGGCCGAGCTGTGTCATGACCTGGAGCAAGATGCCAAAGTGCAGAGCGTTTCAGACCTGGGGGCGAAAATCGCTGAAGTCGTCCGGGAATTCGCGCTTGTCCGACCTCTGTATGAGGAGGCGCGTCAGCATTCTCTCTTGGCCATCGCGACCGTTCGGCCTCATTGATCGCGACCGAACAAAACTGGCGCAACCTTTGCATTCAACTCTCCCGACTGTACCTACGATCCCAGTGCAGCGGAGACCGTTAAATGCCCGTTACCCCCAATATTCCTATTCAGGCTGCCGTACAGGCCAAGACTCAAGCCGCCTCCGCCAATCCTCCGGCGCTGACCGCTGAGCCCGGGGACAAGGCCGCAAGCTTCGCTCATGTCTACGCCAATCAGGCACAGGGCAAGCCCAATGCGGTGGCGGATGTCTCGTCCAGGACGAGTCGTGACAAAGCCTCCGATGTCGCCGGAAAAAAAGACGCTGGCGACGACAAGTCTGCCGCCGAGGAACCGGTGGTTGCCGATGGCGGCAAATCCTTGCCTGCCGACAAGCCGCTGCAGGCTGACGACAAGACAGCCGGCGATGATGCCTCGGATGCCGCCCCGGCGCTGGTCGTCGATGCTGCGCCGGTCGATCCGGCGCTTGATCCCTCATTGCAGCAAACCGTACAGCCAGTGATGCCTGCGCCAGCGCCGGTGCCGACAACGCCTGCCGTGGCCGAAGCAGCGCAGCCAGTGGTTGAAGCACCGGTTGCTGCGGCGATCACGGCTGCAAACGCTCCGGCACCGACCGGCACCGACGGCGATTTCGATCCCGAAGCCGATCCGCTCGACGCATTGCCGGCGGTGCGTCTGGCGATGGAGCAGAGCGGTCATGTCTCGGCGTCCAGCCAGGCGCAGCCCAAGTCTGCACCGACACCGGCGCAAGCCCAGGCTGACGGTGAACTGACGCCAGCGCAAAACTTTGCCGCCGGCATGGCGACCATGCTGGATATTCAGGGCGACAAGAGCAGCACGGGTCAGGGGGACGACAAGGCTTTCAGCGGCTTGCTCGATGACGGTCTGAAGGATCTCAAGTCCGCCAGCAGCGACACCCGTGTCGACGATTTCGCCAACCGCCTGGCAGCGCTGACCCAGGCGGCCACTCCGAAGACCGCCAATGCCTTGCCGGTGAACCAGCCGATCGCCATGCATCAGAGCGGGTGGACCGAAGAAGTGGTGAACCGGGTCATGTACCTGTCCAGCGCCAATCTCAAGGCGGCGGACATCCAGTTGCAGCCCGCCGAGCTGGGACGCCTGGACATTCGGGTGAACATGGTTCCCGACCAGCAGACCCAGGTCACGTTCATGAGTGCGCATCCGGGAGTCCGCGAGGCGCTGGACGGCCAGGTCCATCGCTTGCGCGACATGTTTGCGCAGCAGGGCATGGGGCAGGTCGATGTCAATGTTTCGGACCAGTCTCGTGGTTCGCAGCAGGGACAGGAGCAGGCTCAACAGGGCCAGAGCGGGCGAACGAGCGCCAGTGGTGGTCGTCTTGAAACCATGGATGACGAAATCGCCCCGAGCATCACAGAAGTTGCCGCAACGGCTACCAGCGTGATCGGCTCCAGCGCCGTCGACTACTACGCCTGATCAAACATAAACCCTGTGGGAGCGGGCTTGCTCGCGAATACCGTTTAACATTCAACATTGATGTTGACTGTCACAACGCATTCGCGAGCAAGCCCGCTCCCACATTTGTTTGGCGGTGCTCTTCAAAAAGGCGTCTGTCCACCCATCTCCCTCCCAACCGTTCTGGCATAACACTTGCTCTTGCCTTGCCGTGCGACTGTGAAAACCCGAATAGTGACGGATTATTGGCATGGCGAAGAGCGACGCAGCAGTAAAAGACCCCGCAACCAAAGGCAAACTCAAGCTGATTATCGTGATCGCGGTGGCCCTGCTGCTGGCGATCGGTGTGTCCGTGGGGGCGACCTGGTACTTCATGCACAGCGCTCAGAGCAAGCCTGCCGCCGCCGTGGCGGAGACGGCTCCCGTCGGCAAGCAGCCAGCGATTTTCGAGTCGATGGCGCCGGCCTTCGTGGCCAACTTCAACCAGAACGGTCGCCAGCGCTACATGCAAGTGAGCATCACCATGCTCGCGCGCAACCAGGCGGATCTGGATGCGCTCAAGGTTCACATGCCGGTGATCCGCAACAACCTGGTCATGCTGTTCTCCGGGCAGGACTTTGCGACCCTGGCGTCGCCGGTCGGCCAGGAAATGCTGCGGCAGAAAGCCACCGCCAGCGTGCAGGAAGTAGCGCAGAAAGAGCTCGGAAAAGTGGTGGTCGAACAGTTGCTTTTCACTAATTTCGTACTGCAGTAGGAACACGACATGGCCGTGCAGGACCTGCTGTCCCAGGATGAGATCGACGCGCTGCTGCATGGCGTCGACGATGGTCTGGTACAGACTGAAAACGCTGCCGAACCCGGTAGCGTCAAAAGCTATGACCTGACCAGCCAGGATCGCATCGTCCGTGGACGCATGCCGACCCTGGAAATGATCAACGAGCGTTTCGCCCGCTATACCCGCATCAGCATGTTCAACATGCTGCGGCGCTCGGCAGACGTAGCGGTCGGCGGCGTGCAGGTGATGAAGTTCGGCGAATACGTGCACTCGCTGTACGTGCCGACCAGTCTCAACCTGGTCAAGATCAAACCCCTGCGTGGCACCGCGCTGTTCATCCTCGACGCCAAACTGGTGTTCAAGCTGGTGGACAACTTCTTCGGTGGTGACGGCCGGCACGCCAAGATCGAAGGGCGTGAATTCACCCCGACCGAGCTGCGCGTGGTGCGCATGGTGCTGGAGCAGGCCTTCGTCGATTTGAAGGAAGCCTGGCAGGCGATCATGGAAGTCAACTTCGAGTACATCAACTCGGAAGTGAACCCGGCCATGGCCAACATCGTCGGCCCGAGCGAAGCCATCGTGGTGTCGACCTTCCACATCGAACTCGATGGCGGCGGCGGCGACCTGCACGTGACCATGCCGTACTCGATGATCGAGCCGGTGCGCGAAATGCTCGACGCCGGCTTCCAGTCGGACCTCGACGACCAGGACGAACGCTGGGTCAATGCCCTGCGCCAGGACGTGCTGGACGTCGACGTGCCGATCGGCGCAACGGTGGCTCGTCGTCAGTTGCGCCTGCGCGACATCCTGCACATGCAGCCGGGGGATGTGATCCCGGTCGAGATGCCGGAAGAAATGATCATGCGCGCCAACGGCGTGCCGGCCTTCAAGGTCAAGATGGGCTCACACAAGGGCAACCTGGCGTTGCAAGTGATCGAGCCGATCGAGCGCCGTTGACTGGCGCTGGTACCCATTCGCGAATAACCGAATTCTGAACTTTTGCTCGCCGAGGACACTGACAATATGAACACCCAAGACGACCAGGCTCTGGCCGATGAGTGGGCTGCGGCCCTGGAAGAAACCGGTGATGCCGGGCAGGCCGACATCGACGCCTTGCTGGCCGCCGATTCCGGCAGCTCCGCCTCCAACCGCCTGCCAATGGAAGAGTTCGGCAGCGTGCCGAAAAACAACGATCCGGTGAGCCTCGAAGGCCCGAACCTGGACGTGATCCTCGATATCCCGGTGTCGATTTCCATGGAAGTGGGCAGCACCGACATCAACATCCGCAACCTGCTGCAACTGAACCAGGGTTCGGTGATCGAGCTTGATCGCCTGGCCGGCGAGCCGCTGGACGTGCTGGTCAATGGCACGCTCATCGCCCACGGCGAAGTGGTGGTGGTCAACGAGAAGTTCGGCATCCGCCTGACGGACGTGATCAGCCCAAGCGAACGCATCAAGAAGCTGCGCTGAGTGAAAAAGCTTCTGGGGGCTGTGCTGGTCATGCCGTTCAGCGTGCTGGCGGCCGAACCGGTTGCAACGGCGACCACGGCTGCTGCGCCAGCGGTGAACAGTGGTGTGGGCGGCCAACTGACGCAACTGGTGTTCGGCCTGCTGCTGGTGCTGGGGCTGATCTTCCTCCTCGCCTGGTTGCTGCGTCGGGTCCAGCAGGCCGGACCGGCCGGCAAGGGGCAGGTGATCGACATTGTCGGCTCCCGCGCACTGGGGCCTCGCGACCGGCTGATGCTGGTACAGGTCGGCAACGAGCAGATCCTGTTGGGCCTGAGCCCGGGCAGCATTACTGCGCTGCACGTTCTCAAGGAGCCGGTGCAAGTGCCGAGTAGCGAGAAGCCGACGCCGGAATTTGCCCAGCGCCTGTTGGAGATGCTGGGTAAAGATCAGAAGGATAAGAAGTAATGGGTGCGCTACGCATCGTCTTGACGCTGGCCCTGATGCTGGCCTCGCCGCTGGCATTCGCCGCCGATCCGCTGTCGATCCCGGCCATCACCCTGGGCACCAATGCGCAGGGTGCGCAGGAGTACTCGGTCAGCCTGCAAATCCTGCTGATCATGACCGCGCTGAGTTTTATCCCGGCGTTTGTCATGCTGATGACCAGTTTCACCCGGATCATCATCGTCTTCTCGATCCTGCGCCAGGCCTTGGGCCTGCAGCAGACACCGTCGAACCAGATCCTCACCGGCATGGCACTGTTCCTGACCCTGTTCATCATGGCGCCGGTGTTCGACCGGGTGAATCAGGACGCCTTGCAGCCGTATCTGGCGGAAAAGCTGACGGCCCAGGATGCCGTCGCCAAGGCGCAGGTGCCGATCAAGAATTTCATGCTCGCCCAGACCCGTACCAGTGATCTGGAGTTGTTCATGCGCCTGTCCAAGCGCACTGACATCGCGACGCCGGATCAGGCGCCGCTGACCATCCTGGTGCCGGCCTTCGTGACCTCCGAGCTCAAGACGGCATTCCAGATCGGTTTCATGATCTTCATTCCGTTCCTGATCATCGACCTGGTCGTGGCCAGTGTGCTCATGGCCATGGGTATGATGATGCTGTCGCCGCTGATCATTTCCCTGCCGTTCAAAATCATGCTGTTCGTGCTGGTGGATGGCTGGGCGTTGATCATCGGCACCCTGGCCAGCAGTTTCGGTGGTGTCTCGCCATGACCCCTGAAGTCGCCGTAGACATTTTCCGCGAAGCCCTGTGGTTGACCACCATGATGGTCGCCGTGCTGGTGATTCCGAGCCTGCTGGTGGGGCTGTTGGTGGCGATGTTCCAGGCCGCCACCCAGATCAACGAACAGACCCTGAGCTTCCTGCCGCGCCTGCTGGTGATGCTGGTGACGCTGATCGTCGGTGGTCCGTGGCTGGTGCAGACCTTCATGGACTACATCATTCAGCTGTACGGCAGCATTCCTCAGGTCATCGGCTAAACCATGTCACTGCTTGCGCTGACCGATACGCAGATCAGCACCTGGGTGGCGACGTTCATGTTGCCGCTGTTTCGCGTCGGCTCCTTGCTGATGGTCATGCCGGTGTTCGGCACGACCTTGCTGCCTCGGCGCATCCGCCTGTATTTCGCATTGGCCATTACCGTGGTCATCGCGCCGGGCCTGCCACCGATGCCTCCGGTCAATCCCCTGGACCTTAGCGGGTTGTTGCTGATCGCCGAGCAGATCCTCATCGGCGCGGTGATGGGCTTTTCCTTGCAGTTGTTCTTCCAGGCCTTTGTGGTGGCCGGGCAGATCGTCGCCATTCAAATGGGCATGGGCTTCGCCTCGATGATCGACCCGGCCAACGGCGTATCGACGGCGGTGATCGGGCAGTTTTTCACCATGCTGGTGACGCTGTTGTTCCTGTCCATGAACGGTCATCTGGTGGTGTTCGAGATCCTCACCGAGAGCTTTACCACGTTGCCGGTGGGTGGTGGCCTGATGGTCAACCACTACTGGGAACTGGCCGGCAAGCTCGGCTGGGTGCTCGGTTCTGCGTTGTTGCTGGTACTACCGGCGATTACCGCGCTGCTGGTGGTCAACATCGCGTTTGGCGTCATGACCCGGGCGGCACCGCAACTGAACATTTTCTCTGTCGGCTTCCCGCTGATCCTGGTGCTTGGGCTGTTTATCGTCTGGGTCGGGCTGGCGGACATTCTCAATCAGTATCAGCCGCTGGCCTCCGAGGCCTTGCAGTTGTTGCGCGATATGGCACGGGCGCGCTGAGTCATGGCTGAGAGCGAAAGCGGTCAGGACAAAACGGAAGACCCCACGGAGAAGCGCAAGCAGGACTCCCGTGAAAAGGGCGAGGTCGCGCGGTCCAAGGAGCTCAACACCCTGGCGATCATGCTGGTCGGTGCCTCGGCGCTGCTGATTTTTGGCGGCGCGATGGCGCAGGACATGATGGAGCTGATGCGCATCAACTTCTCGCTGCCGCGGGAAGTGATCCTGGACCAGCGTTACATGGCCACCTACCTGATGCGCTCGGGGCAAATTGCCCTTTGGTCGATCCAGCCAGTGATGATCACGCTGGTGCTGGCCGCCATCATCGGGCCGATTTCCCTGGGGGGCTGGCTGTTCGCGGCGAGCTCCATGGCGCCCAAATTCAGCCGCTTGAACCCCGGCCCCGGGCTCAAGCGCATGTTCTCGACCAAGTCGCTGGTCGAACTGCTCAAGGCCCTGGCCAAGTTCATCATCATTCTGTTCGTGGCGCTGGCGGTGTTGTCGTCGGACATCGATGACCTGCTGCGGATCGCCCATGAACCCTTGGACATGGCCATCATTCACAGCCTGCAAGTCGTGGGCTGGAGCACCTTGTGGATGGCGTGCGGGCTGATCCTCATCGCTGTGGTGGACGTGCCGGTGCAGCTCTGGGAAAGCCACAAGAAACTGCTGATGACCAAGCAGGAAGTGCGTGACGAGCACAAGGATCAAGAGGGGCGGCCGGAGGTCAAGCAGCGAATTCGACAGCTGCAGCGCGAGATGTCCCAGCGGCGGATGATGGCCGCCATTCCCGAGGCCGACGTGGTCATCACCAACCCGACGCACTACGCCGTGGCGCTCAAGTACGACCCGGAAAAGGGTAGTGCGCCGGTATTGCTGGCCAAGGGGACCGACTTCCTGGCCCTGAAAATTCGTGAAATCGCGGCGGCCAACGAGATCCTGTTGCTGGAATCCCCGGCGCTGGCGCGCTCGATCTACTACTCCACCGAGCTTGAGCAGGAAATCCCCGGCGGGCTCTATCTGGCGGTTGCGCAGGTACTGGCTTACGTCTATCAGATTCGCCAATACAGGGCGGGTAAAGGCAAGCGGCCGGATCCGCTCAAGGATGATCTGCCGATTCCGCCGGATTTGCGCCGCGATTCCTGAGTTTCGCGCTGTCGCTGACGGCCCCATCGCCGGGTTCGACGAGGTCCTGTGGGAGCGGGCTTGCTCGCGAAGAGGCCTGCCCAGGCAACACATATCCCCCTGAAAAATCGCTCTATTTCTCCCTTTGCAAAAGTTGGAAAGCTTCTTGCAGTAGCCGCTCTGCGCCCGCTTCAGGCGTCAAAAGTTTGCTTTAAAGGAACGGGGAAAACCGGTGGATCGCTCTCAGTTAATCAACAGTGCCCGCAGCAACATTGCCGACCTCAGTCGAGGCAATCTGGGCGTGCCGCTGTTGCTGCTGGTCATGCTGGCGATGATGATGCTGCCGGTGCCGCCGTTCCTGCTGGACGTGTTCTTCACCTTCAACATTGCGCTGTCCATCGTCGTGCTGCTGGTGTGCGTCTACGCCTTGCGCCCGCTGGACTTTGCGGTGTTCCCGACCATTCTGCTGGTGGCGACGCTGTTGCGCCTGGCGTTGAACGTGGCCTCCACGCGGGTGGTGATGCTCCACGGCCAGGACGGTCATGCGGCGGCCGGCAAGGTGATCCAGGCGTTCGGCGAGGTGGTGATCGGCGGTAACTACGTGGTCGGTATCGTGGTCTTCGCGATTTTGATGATCATCAACTTCGTCGTGGTGACCAAGGGTGCGGGGCGGATTTCCGAGGTAAGCGCGCGTTTCACCCTCGATGCGATGCCCGGCAAGCAGATGGCGATCGACGCCGACCTCAATGCCGGCCTGATCGATCAGGCCCAAGCCAAGGCCCGCCGCTCGGAAGTGGCCCAGGAAGCCGAGTTCTACGGCTCCATGGACGGTGCCAGCAAATTCGTCCGGGGTGACGCCATTGCCGGCCTGTTGATCCTGTTCATCAACCTGATCGGTGGTATGGCGGTCGGTATCTTCCAGCACAACATGAACTTCGCCGACGCCGGCAAGGTGTATGCGTTGTTGACCATCGGTGACGGTTTGGTGGCGCAATTGCCATCACTGTTGTTATCGACAGCGGCAGCGATCATGGTGACCCGTGCTTCCGGCTCGGAAGACATGGGCAAGCAAATCAATCGCCAGATGTTCGCCTCGCCCAAGGCGCTGGCGGTGGCGGCGGGCCTGATGGCGGTCATGGGCCTGGTGCCCGGCATGCCGCACTTCTCGTTCCTGAGCATGGCGGCCCTGGCGGCTGGCGGCGCTTACCTGTTCTGGAAAAAGCAGAACGTCGCCAAGGTGCAGGCCCTGCAAGAGGTCAAGCGCCAGCAGGAGCTGCTGCCGTCGCCGGCCCGCGCCCAGGAAACCAAGGAGCTTGGCTGGGATGATGTGACGCCCATCGACATGATCGGCCTGGAAGTGGGTTATCGCCTGATTCCACTGGTGGACCGCAACCAGGGTGGCCAGTTGCTTGCGCGGATCAAGGGGGTGCGCAAGAAGCTGTCCCAGGATCTCGGCTTCCTGATGCCGACCGTGCATATCCGCGACAACCTCGACCTGGCGCCAAGCGCCTATCGCCTGACCCTCATGGGGGTGATCCTGGCCGAGGCGGAGATTTACCCGGATCGCGAGCTGGCGATCAACCCGGGGCAGGTCTACGGCACGCTCAATGGCATTACCGCCAAAGATCCGGCTTTCGGCCTGGAGGCGGTCTGGATCGAAATCAGCCAACGCGCCCAGGCGCAATCCCTCGGTTACACGGTGGTCGATGCCAGTACAGTAGTGGCTACCCACTTGAACCAGATACTCTACAAGCATTCCAGTGAGCTGATCGGTCACGAAGAAGTGCAGCAGCTCATGCAATTGCTGGGCAAAAGCTCGCCGAAACTGGCCGAGGAGCTGGTGCCGGGCGTGGTTTCGCTGTCGCAGTTGCTCAAGGTGCTGCAAGCGCTGCTGGCCGAACAAGTGCCTGTTCGCGATATCCGCAGCATTGCCGAGGCCATCGCCAACAATGCCGCCAAGAGTCAAGATACCGCCGCGCTGGTGGCTGCCGTGCGTGTTGGCGTATCCCGCGCAATCGTCCAAAGCATTGTAGGCACTGAGTCGCAGCTGCCAGTCATCACGCTGGAGCCAAGGTTGGAACAGATATTGCTCAATAGTCTGCAGAAGGCAGGACAAGGCTCGGAAGAAGGCGTTCTGCTGGAGCCAAGCATGGCGGAGAAGTTGCAACGCTCGTTGATCGACGCGGCGCAGCGTCAGGAGATGCAAGGTCAGCCGGTAATTCTGCTGGTGGCCGGTCCGGTTCGCGCGATGCTCTCGCGATTTGGCCGACTCGCAGTCCCGGGTTTGCATGTGTTGGCTTACCAGGAAATTCCTGACAACAAGCAAGTGACCATCGTTGCGACAGTAGGGCCCAACGGCTGAGGTAGTGGTTTATGCAAGTTAAGCGTTTTTTCGCCGCCGATATGCGTCAGGCCATGAAGCTGGTTCGCGATGAGCTGGGCGCTGATGCCGCCATTATTGGCAACCGCCGGATCGCCGGGGGTGTCGAGCTGACGGCTGCGCTGGATTACAAGTTGTCGGCGCTGGCGCCGCGGGTTCCGAACATGGAGCTCGAAGACGAGCTGCGCAAGACTCAGTCGCGGATCGTCACCGCCCAGGCCGAATTGAGCCTGCGTGGCGATGGCGAGAGCGACAATGCTACCAACCGCCAGTTGTTCGCCGGCTTGCCGTTGACCGCCGCCGAGCCGCTGATCGAGCCGACGTACGCCGAGCCCCGTCGCCCTGCACCGGCCGCTGCGCCAGCGTCCGGTGGCGTAGACCCGCGCGCGTTCGACTCGATGCGTTTCGAGCTCAACAGCCTGCGCGAACTCATGGAGGTACAGCTTGGCTCGCTGGCCTGGAATCAGCTGCAAGGCAGTCGTCCGGACCAGGCCAACCTCTGGCGTCGCCTGCAACGCATTGGCCTGTCTGGCCCGCTGTCGCGCGACCTGCTGGCAATGATCACGGAAATCGAAGAACCTCGTCAGGCGTGGCGCATGTTGCTGGCGCACCTGGCGCGCATGATCGTTACCCCGGAAGTCGAGCCGCTGGAAGAGGGCGGAGTGATCGCCATGGTCGGCCCTGCCGGCATGGGCAAGACCACCACCCTGGCCAAGCTGGCTGCCCGTTACGTGCTCAAGTACGGCGCGCAGAACATTGCGCTGGTGAGCATGGACAGCTTCCGCATCGGTGCCCAGGAGCAGCTCAAGACCCTGGGGCGCATTCTCAACGTGTCGGTGACCCACGTCGACCCGGGCCAGTCGCTGGTGCAGGCGCTGGAACCCTTGCTGCGCAAGCGCGTAGTGCTGATCGATACCGCGGGCCTGCAGGCCAGCGACCCGGCCCTGCGCATGCAGCTCGAAAGCCTGGCCGGTCGCGGCATCCGTTCAAAAAATTATCTGGTTCTGGCAACCACCAGCCAGAAACAGGTTCTAACGGCCGCTTACCACAGTTACAAGCGTTGCGGGCTAGCTGGCTGCATCCTGACTAAACTGGATGAGACGGCAAGCCTGGGCGAGGTGTTGAGCCTGGCCATCAGTCATGAGTTACCCGTGGCCTACCTGACCGATGGCCCGCGGATCCCGGATGATTTGCATCTGCCGCGCCGTCATCAGTTGGTCAGTCGCGCCGTCAGCGTGCAAATGCAGGAAGAACCCAGCGAAGAAGCCATGGCTGACATGTTCGCTGATATTTACCACAGCCAAACCAAGCAGGTTGGCTAAGGTAGTAATGAACAGTTTTTGTACCTACATCGATGGTCTGCCATGCATTGTTCCGATTGCGAACGCGCAGCCAGTAATGTGGCCTCCGTCTATGCAAGACAAGGTAAAGAAATAACATGGGCAGCATGCATCCCGTACAGGTGATTGCGGTGACCGGCGGCAAAGGTGGCGTCGGGAAAACTAATGTGTCAGTGAACTTGTCCCTGGCTCTGGCTGAGCTTGGCCGGCGCGTCATGCTGTTGGACGCCGACCTGGGACTGGCGAACGTCGACGTTCTGCTGGGCCTGACACCCAAACGTACCCTGGCCGACGTGATCGAGGGCCGCTGCGAACTGCGCGACGTACTGCTGCAGGGACCAGGCGGCATCCGTATCGTTCCGGCCGCATCCGGCACTCAGAGCATGGTGCATCTGAGTCCTGCGCAACACGCCGGCCTGATCCAGGCCTTCAGTGATATCGGCGACAACCTTGACGTATTGGTGATCGACACCGCTGCGGGCATAGGTGACTCGGTAGTCAGTTTCGTTCGCGCAGCCCAGGAAGTGCTGCTGGTGGTGTGTGACGAGCCGACCTCGATTACCGATGCCTACGCCTTGATCAAGTTGCTCAATCGCGACTACGGCATGAACCGCTTCCGCGTCCTTGCCAACATGGCCCAGAGCCCGCAGGAAGGGCGCAACCTGTTCGCCAAGTTGACCAAGGTCACGGATCGCTTCCTCGACGTCGCCCTGCAATACGTCGGCGCTGTGCCCTACGACGAAAGCGTGCGCAAGGCTGTGCAGAAACAGCGCGCCGTCTACGAGGCTTTCCCGCGTTCCAAGTGCTCGCTGGCGTTCAAGGCCATCGCGCAGAAAGTCGATACCTGGCCGCTGCCTGCCAACCCGCGCGGGCACCTGGAGTTTTTCGTCGAGCGCCTCGTGCAGCAAACAGCAGGACCCGTGTTATGACAGCAAGCGGTTACAACCTCTACAAGAAATCGGCGCGTGATGCGCAGTACGAGCTGATCGAGCGTTACGCGCCGCTGGTTAAACGCATTGCTTACCACCTGCTGGCGCGCTTGCCGGCCAGTGTCCAGGTCGAAGACCTGATCCAGGCCGGGATGATCGGCCTGCTTGAAGTGTCGACCAAATACGACGCCAGCAAAGGCGCCAGTTTCGAGACGTACGCGGGCATTCGAATCCGCGGCGCCATGCTCGATGAAGTGCGCAAGGGGGACTGGGCGCCACGTTCGGTTCACCGCAATACGCGCATGGTCAGCGACGCGATTCGCTCGATTGAAGCGAAAACCGGCCGTGACGCTAAAGATCACGAGGTTGCGGCCGAACTCCAATTGAGTCTCGACGATTACTACGGAATTTTGAACGACACCCTGGGCAGCCGGTTATTCAGTTTCGACGATCTGTTGCAGGACGGCGAACACGAAGGGCTGCACGAGGATGGCGCGAGTGCTCATCTCGAGCCGTCACGCGATCTGGAAGATGAACGCTTCCAGGCTGCGCTGGCGGATGCGATTGCCAATTTGCCGGAGCGTGAGCGACTGGTGTTGGCGCTGTACTACGACGAAGAGTTGAACCTCAAGGAAATCGGTGAGGTCCTGGGGGTCAGCGAATCGCGGGTCAGCCAGTTACACAGCCAGTGCGCGGCCCGTTTGCGGGGGCGTTTGGGGGAGTGGCGAGCGCGCTGAAGGCAGTGTGGGGACACTGCGAACGAGGCTGGTGTGGTGTTGAACTGCGCCAGTCGCGATCTGTTGTGCTCCAGACAGTCATTGAGTGCTTTGCCGGATTGATTGAAATGGCGCGTCCAGGTGCTGGGCGCGTTTAAGACTGCTTGGAGGTCGAATTGGACAAGAACATGAAAATCCTCATCGTTGATGACTTCTCAACGATGCGGCGGATCATCAAGAACCTGCTGCGTGACCTTGGGTTCACCAACACCGTCGAGGCCGACGATGGCACTACCGCCATTCCGGTGCTCAACAGCGGAAGCATCGACTTTCTGGTAACGGACTGGAACATGCCTGGCATGACCGGTATCGATCTGCTGCGCCACGTGCGTGCCGATGAAAAGCTCAAGCATCTGCCGGTGCTGATGGTGACCGCTGAAGCCAAGCGCGAGCAGATCATCGAAGCGGCCCAGGCCGGCGTTAACGGCTATGTGGTCAAACCCTTCACGGCCCAGGCGTTGAAAGAAAAAATCGAGAAGATTTTCGAACGCATCGGTTGATGAGTGCGCCACGGGGGAGCTATGGACAATAACGAAACCTCATTGGGCGATTTCGAATCGACCCTGAAAAAACACGCCGTCGAATTGGTCGCAAGCCTTGAAAAGGGCAAGTTCGGCGACGCGGTGCAATTGATCCATGAGCTCAACCAGACCCGTGACCGCGGCCTGTATCGGGAAGTGGGCAAGCTCACTCGCGAACTGCATAGCGCGATCGTCAATTTCCAGATTGACCCGCACATGCCGCAAGCCGAAGAAGTGTCGCAGATTACCGATGCCACCGAGCGTCTGGGGTATGTGGTCAAGCTGACCGAAGCCGCGGCCAACCGCACCATGGATCTGGTGGAAAGTGCCACGCCACTGGTCAATGGCCTGGCGGATGAAGCCCAGGCCTTGAGCACGGACTGGGGGCGTTTCATGCGTCGCGAAGTCGGGGCGCAGGAGTTTCGTGAACTGGCCCGGCGGGTCGACGGGTTCCTGGCGCGCAGCGGCACGGACAATCGCGCGGTGTCGGGCAACCTGAACGACATCCTGCTCGCCCAGGATTACCAGGACCTCACAGGGCAAGTGATCAAGCGCGTGACCCAGTTGGTCACCGAAGTTGAAAGCAACCTGCTCAAGCTCGTGCTCATGGCCAGTCAGGTGGACCGCTTTGCGGGCATCGAACATGACCGTGAAGCGATGCTTGCTGAAAAAGATCCACAAAAACATCTCTCTCAGGGTGAAGGTCCGCAGATTCATGCCGATAAAAGAGAAGACGTTGTGTCCGGTCAGGACGATGTGGACGATTTGTTATCCAGCCTGGGGTTTTAGAATTTTAGGCATTTTAGGTTTTTAGACCTGTCTGTTAGGAGCACACCCTTAATGAGCTTCGGCGCCGATGAAGAGATCCTTCAGGATTTCCTGGTTGAGGCCGGCGAGATTCTAGAGCAACTGTCCGAGCAACTGGTCGAGCTGGAAAGCCGTCCGGATGATGCGGATTTGCTCAATGCAATTTTTCGCGGTTTTCACACTGTAAAAGGGGGCGCCGGCTTCCTCCAGCTCAACGAGCTGGTGGAGTGCTGCCACATCGCCGAGAACGTGTTCGACATCCTGCGCAAGGGTGAACGTCGCGTTGATGCGGAACTGATGGACGTGGTTCTCGAAGCGCTGGACGCGGTGAACAGCATGTTCAGCGAAGTCCGCGAGCGCGGCCCGATCACGGCCGCGACACCTGAACTGCTCGCGGCGCTGGCCCGTCTGGCCGAGCCGCAATCGGCTGACGAGGCAGTAACTGCGCCCGTCGCCGCCGTGGTCGAAGCGCCAGTGGCTGAAGCTGATTCCGGCGATATCACCGACAATGAATTCGAACAACTGCTGGACTCGCTGAATGCCGTCAAGGCTCAGGCCGAGGCGCCGGCAGCTGTTTCTGCGCCGGTCGGCGATGCCGCGGCCAGCGACGAAATCACCGACGCCGAGTTCGAGTCGTTGCTCGATCAACTGCACGGCAAGGGCCAGTTCGCCGTCGATGCGGTGGTCCCGGCGCCCGTCGCGCCAGAGGCCCCGAAAGCGGCCGGCGACAGCTCCGACATTACCGACGATGAATTCGAGGCCTTGCTCGATCAGTTGCATGGCAAGGGTAACTTTGCCGTCGAGGCACTGGAGTCGGCCATCGCTTCGGTGCCTGCAGCCGCAGTGCCAAGCGCGGCGGCGGCCGGTAGCGACCTGATCACCGATCACGAATTCGAATCGCTGCTCGACGAACTGCATGGCAAAGGCAAGTTCAGCGAAGTCGGCAGCGCGGCGACGGCCAACGGTTCGAACGCTTCCGTTGCGGCACCGGTTGCCAAGGCGGCGGCGCCGAAACC